>JBJOIE010000228.1:0-4731 GCA_046047295.1 Actinomycetota bacterium
CGAACCGGCGCGTTTTAGCAGTCGAACCGGCGTGTTTTAGCTGTCGAACTGGCAATCAGGTGAGCGCATCCACCTTGCGCGCCACTTCAGCGCAGAAACGTGCGTGCTCACTGATGTCGTCAATGAAGATGCCGGGCTTAATGCAAAAAGTGGTGAATCCCATCGCCATCTGACGCGGAATCTCTTCTAGTGCTTCATCAAGCGGTGCACAGGAGTTGTCATCTGGGAACCGCACGCGCGTTCCACCTACCATCTCGAAGTCCTGCCATTTGCGGCCCCGCTGTTCAAGCCCCGCCTTCAAATTAACGACGTCAGCCTCCTCCACCCGACCCACCGGATGGAATCCTGATCCGTAACGCGCCAAGCGATCCAACACCTTGGGATGGACCTTCTCACCGCCAAACCACATGGCCGGACCCTGCGGCCGCGTTGGCTTGGGTTCGAGATAGACGTCTTCGAAATCGAAGAACTCACCGTGATGGGTCGCAGGTGATTGGGCCCACACCTTTGCGAAGATCTCCAATTGTTCATCAAGGATCTCTCCGCGCTTCTCAAATGGAATCCCAATCGCGGCGTACTCGTCTCGATGCCAGCTGACTGTTGGCTGGATAACCAACCGTCCTTCAGACATCAAATCAAGTGCGGCGAGGTCATGCGCCAGGACAAGCGGATGACGCAATGGCGCAATGAGTGCAATGGCACCCAAGCGAATTGTGCTCGTTGCACTTGCCATTGCGCTGAGGAGAACGATGTTGGATGGCCATGCCGTTGCAGGGTCTTGGTTACCGGGCATCGCGTAATCGCGGGGATTGGCCATTCGGCCTTCACTTCCGGCGCTCGGGCCGAGAAGTACGTGATCGCTCACCATGACCATGTCGAAGCCAGCGTCTTCAGCTTCTTGCGCCATACGCACGAGCCCACGCAAATCGCGTGGATCAAGCAAGGTGTGGTTCTCCGTCAACACGCTGACAAGGCGTGGGCGGCTCATCTCAGATTGCCTGGGAGTTGTCCGTCAGTAACTTTCCGCCGTTGAATGTCACACCCACTTCGCGGTAGTAGCCACCTATGATTTCTTCAACGGGCAGTAACGATGCGGGTTGATCCCACGGTGAATCGTGCAACTCAAGTTCTGCATCGCCAACCCAGGGGTCGCCAAGGTCCGCATCCACGCCACCCATGGTGACGATCTGGGAGAGTGACATGCCTTCGCCCGAGATGGCGGGCATGTAGCGGTGGTGCACCATCGGGTGACCATTGACAAATCCATTCGTTGCACTCTTTTCGCGCAATGTGAGTTTCGCAGATGCGAGCCGGTGATCGTATGCAGCCAGTGACGCACCGAATGTTCCGCCGGGCGCAATCCGCGGTGATGCTTTGCCGTGGTTATAGGCCCGAGTGACGTAAATGCTGCCGAGCTTCTTTGGATATCCCTGGAACCAGCCGCGCCCAATGGCGAAATCGGTGGTCACCCAGATCAGTACGCACCGGCTATACGTGACTCCCTGATAGGCAGCACGAACCACAACAAAGGCTTCGAGATATTGCGAGCGTGAAGGGTCAAGGAGTTCCTCCTTCGATGCGCTGCAGGACTGCCAATCCGCCCAGATGAAGGCAACAGCTCCGGGATCCTCCGGTGCCAAATCAAGTTCGGCAGGAAGGATTGCGCGCACGTTCTTGGGATCGGTGCGGTACTCCACCGTGAGCAGTGTTCCTGAGTAGTACCAAGGCATCGGCGGAACGAGGGCGGTGCGGCCACCAGGAACGAATGGGGGCAGGAATCCATCAGTCATGGCCCGCAGCGTACCGAAGATCATTCGTGACCGAATGATTAACCGATAATTGCCCCACGCTGGAGCAATACGCTTACCCGATGGCAACGCAACGCACGATGGGCCGCCCAGCGCGGCTCTCCCGGAATGCAATCTGCGATGCCGCCCTCGAACTTCTCGCCACCGACGGTGCAGGCGATTTCAGTTTGCGTGCCCTCGGAATTCGCCTCGGTGTAGACCCAACTGCGATCTACCGCCACTTCTCGGACAAGGACGATCTCCTTCGCGAGGTGGGTGACCGTGGCCTTGGTCCCGTTGTCAAAGGATTTCGAACCACGTCTGATCCCCGTGATGACATTCGAAGGCTGTGTATCCGCCTGCGTACCACGCTCTTGAAGAACCAGGTGGCTCTGAGCCTGACCTCGAGTGGGCCCACCCGCCGTCCTAATGAACTGCGCATCACCGAGATCATGCTCAGCAGCCTGGGTAGATGCGGATTAACGGAGGAAGATGCCGTGGTGGCCTACCACGCTCTTATTGAATACACCCTCGGCTCTGCCGCACTCGATGCACCACTGGCCGCCCCCGGAGCGGATCGGCAAAGCACGTACCGAATCTGGCGAAATGATTACGCCGAACTCATCGCAGATGAGTATCCGGCATCACGCGCACATGCCAAGAAGCTTTACCCACCAAGTGATCGAGTGTTCACAGCAGGATTGAACGCCCTACTCGCGGGATTAACGACACCAAACGATTGACGTTTCGAACCCCAAAACCTGCCAGTTCGGCACGAAAATCGCGCCGGTTCGGCTAATAGTCTTCGAGATACTCGTCGATCTCCCACTGCGTGACATCACGCGTGCTCGGATCAGCAACCTCGGCCGTGTAGCGATCAAGTTCATCCCGCTTCATCGTGATGAAGGTTTGTACGAAGGTGTCACCGAGAATTTCCTGCAAGCGAGTGTCGGCTTCGAGAGCAGCGAGTGCGTCACCCAAGGTCATCGGCAATACCGGTGCAGTTTCATCCTCGTACGTCCAGCCCGCCTGAGCATCTGGTGCGTTCAGATTCCGTTCGATGCCATCGAGGGCTGCGGCAAGGACAGCCGCGGAAACCACGTATGGGTTGGCCGCGCCATCACCAATACGCAATTCCAAACGCGTGCCCTGACCGCGCTCCGGTGGGATGCGAATCATCGCACTGCGGTTGTCATGGCCCCAGTTGGCGCGATAGGGAGCGAGGGTGTCCGGGCCCAGCCTCTTGAAGGCGTTGACGGTGGGGTTCGTGAAAGCAGAGAGAGCAGCAGAGTGCTCGATGATTCCAGCAATCATGTTGAGGGCAACGGGGCTCAGCTCGGCACCACCGGTATGCATTTGGTTCGCACCATCGGGATCGGTAACCGAGAAGTGCACGTGGAATCCGCTACCACCCTCGTCATTCCACGGCTTACCCATGAATGTAGCCATCAAACCTTGGCCGGCTGCGATGTCCTTCACACCCGTCTTGAACATGAACGTGCGGTCCGTGGCATCCATCGCCTCGGAGTGCCACAGGTTGATCTCATATTGCGATGGGGAGAACTCATGGTTACCTGCGAATGCACCGATGTTGAGTTTGTCGATCATCCGCAGCATGTCGAGGAACACGCCATCGGGATCCACCATCGAACCAGTCATGTACACGCGCCCGGTCTTATTGATAACGCGCGCCCATTGACCATCGGGCCGATGTGCAATGTAGAACTCAAGTTCTGGTCCGAGTACGGGGACGAGGTTGCGAGATGCATATGCGGACAGCACATTGCTCAGGATGGATCTCGGGGCAACGGGGCTGGCATCGCCATTGGGTTCGAATGCATCGGCGATCGCATACGCCACACCGGGCTCCCAGGGAATGGGCCTGATCGTGGCCGGATCGATCTTGGATACGAGGTCAGGAAGGCCATCAGAGATGCTGCCGTGGCCATCAAGTACTCCACCGCGGGTGTTGGTGACCCAGGTGCCCTGGCAGAACGCCGGCCCATGCGCAGCAGCCTTCTCCAATTGAGAAACCAGCAGATCCTTCGAGCGGGTGATACCGATGACATCGGCGAAGATGAGCCGGACAACATCGATCCCTTGATCCTGCAGACTCTGGCGAAGTTCCGAGAGATCGGTGACCATGCGTCTGTCCCTTCGTCTTATTGGCTACACCCGGCAGCCCGTTGCCGTTAATCGTTTGGATACCAACGATCATGGGATACTAGGTCACGGTGGCCCTAGATTGGTCCCAGATGGCGCAATGTTCCACGAATCACATCAGCGGGCAAGGAGTTTCCGGTGAAGGCACTATTCATGCAGCACGATCACGTCAGCCCCGTCGGTCTTATCGGTGAGGCCTTCGCGAATCGTGGGTATGAGATCGAGACCCAGCTCGTAGTTCCCGAGGACCGTTACACCAGCCCCAACGTGGAATTCAATTTCCCCGATCCTGCTGGGTTTGACGTCATCGTTCCCATGGGCTCACCCTGGGGTGCTTGGGATAACGACACCATCGGCAACTGGCTCGAGCCCGAGCTCCAATGGCTGCGCGATGCTGATGAACTTGGCGTCCCGGTCTTCGGCATCTGCTTTGGTGGTCAACTCCTCGCACGCGCCCACGGCGGAAAGGTCTTCCGCGCCCAGGATTGTGAGATCGGCTGGACCCATGTGTGGACCGAGGATCCCGGGCTGGTGTCCGATGGCCCCTGGTTTTCCTTCCACTATGACAGGTTCACCGTGCCACCAGGTGCGCGCGAGATTGCGCGCACCGCACGCGCACCTCAGGCTTTCGTACTGCGCAAGAACCTCGCGCTCCAGTTCCACCCGGAAGTCGATGCGGACACCCTCATCGGTTGGAACACCACTCCCGATAGCGCATTCGAACACATCGAGCGTGATGGTCAGGACCCTGAGGTACTCGTGGCCATGACACGCGCCGAAG
>JBJOIE010000229.1:0-6182 GCA_046047295.1 Actinomycetota bacterium
GTGGCGATGAAGAACGCTTGCCAGCCCACAAATGCCACACCAAGCCCACCAAGCACCGTTCCGAGTGTCAGACCCAAGGCCACACCTGTCTGCAGATTTGCCATGGGGGCCTGTCGCTTGCGCGGATCGCTGACCATGTCACCGATGAAGATCACTGCGGTGGGGAAGACTCCCGCCATCGTTGCCCCGGCTACTCCACGTGCGGTGATGAAGGCTTCTATCGGCATGGGTATCACGCTGATGATGTCGAAAATTCCGGCGAGTACGAGCGCCAAGCGCATCGTTGCCGTGCGTCCGAGGCGATCGGAAATGATTCCCCAGACAGGTTGAGCGAGTCCATATGCGAGGAGGTACACGCTCACCGAGATAGTGATCGTTGCGATGTTGACGTCAAAGTCCGCGCCCATCGAAACGAGCATCGGAGTGACCACGGCACGGTCGAAGGTCGCTACCAGGATCGCGAAGGGCAGAAATCCGAGGGTGCGCTCAAGGGTCCATGGTTTGGTCACGAAAGGAGCCGCTCTAGTGCGTCCGAATCGGGAGAGTATGCACCGGCGGCCTGGCGGATTCGGCAGAGTTCATCAAGATCCTCGCGCTGCACCGCGGGGTCATCGAGCAGGCCAAAATCCGGATTACGGAGGAGTTCGAGGTACGCGGCTGAGCCCAGGCCAGCGTTCTGAAGAGCGGTGCGCACGTCGGTATCAGGTGCGGTGAGCAGCCAAGTGGTGGTCTCGTTCCACAGTCCCACGAGCCGTTGTTCGGTGTCAGGATCAAAGGTGCGGCGAACCGCGAGAACGGTGCCCAAGTAGTGAGCAGAGATATCCCGAGATGTCCGCCATTGTTTGAGCCCTGCTTCTTGGGCGCCAATGCGTGATTCGGCGTTCAAGATGGTGCCATCGGCCTCACCGGCCAGCACAGCGGTTAGTCGCTTGGGCGTGGCTCCCAGTTCGGGGAAATCCACCTGGTCTCGGCTGATTCCCAGGTCTGCCAACATGGTGAAGAGCAGAAGCGCAAAGCCGGATTTCACCACGTCAACCGCGATTGCTGAGCCGGGGATATCAGACGTCTCGGTGAAATCCGCCGTGGTGAATAAGGCCAGGCCCAGTCCGCGATCAATGGCTCGAATCATCCGAATGGGCAACTCTGTCTCGAGGGGATTCTTCGCGGTGGTGCCATAGAGCAGAACGTTGTCTGGGCTGGTGATTGCAACGTCTATCTCGCCTGTGTTCAGCGATTGAAATTGCGCGGGGGAGGACATCACCCTGCTCGTTGTGAGTTTCAGCCCGTACTGCGCATCGAGACCAAGGTGTTCTGCGGCGGCTATCACAGGGGAGCCGCTGAATTGGCCTAAGTGAACGCTGATGGGTTCAGACATCGCGCACCGCCTTCCTGCAATCGTGTGCTAGATCCGGCTGGTTCTCAGCCCACGCGCGTGACCAGCCACCAGCCCAAGGTGTCGAATTCGAATCAATTCCCGCAAAAGTGTTGACAGGGGGAGCATAGCGGTGCATTGTCGCCCTGTTGCAATCGATTGCCAAACCGTGGAGGTTTTGTATGACCATTTCACTATTGGGGAAAGGTGGTCGACGTGCGACCACCTTCGCAGCATCCCTTGCCGTAGCCGGCCTGGTTCTCAGCGCCTGCAGTTCCGGCGGCGAAGAAGCCGCTTCAGAAGAAACGGCCACTGAAGAAGCCGCAGTAGTCGAAGAGGAGGCAGCCACGGAAGAGGCCGCCGCCGTTGAAGACCTCTGCGGCAGCGATACCGTGCGCATCGGCATCTCCTTGCCGCTGACCGGTGACTTCTCGCAGCCTGGTGGCGAGGCCAAGAAGGGCTATGAAGCTTGGGCCAGCATCAAGAATGCCAATGGTGGCCTTCTTGGTCGCCCGGTGGAGCTCGTGATTCTGGACGACGCCAGCAGCCAGGAGACCGTCGTCACCGACTACAACAACCTGATCAGCCAGGAGCAGACCCCGCTGTTGCTGGGCACCTTCTCCTCACTGCTGAACTTCCCGGCATCCACCGTTGCCGAGAACAATGAAATGGTGCTGATCGCACCTGCTGGTGGATCACCGAAGATCTTCGAGCCGGAGCCGAAGTACTACTTCTTCGCACAGCAGGCTACTGCGCCGAACCAGGCAAATCCCTTCGTGGAAATGATCGCTGCCCTACCTGAGGATCAGCGTCCCAAGACCGCGGCATACGTCACGATGGATGATCCCTTCGCCGCACCGGTTATTGAGTCGATGCAGGAGCAGCTCGAGGCCGCTGGCGTGGAGACCGTCTACTCGGAGATGTACCCCGAAGGAACCACCAACCTGCAGCCGCAGGCCGCAGCAATCGCCGGTGCCAAGCCGGATCTGATTGCCCAGGGCGCGGTATTCGAAGATGGTGTGAGCCTCGCCAAGAGCCTCATCCAGATCGGTTACAACCCGAAGCTGTTCTTCCAGACCTCAGCCCCCAGCAACGGCGCGCAATACGTCGAGGGTGTGGGCACGGGTAACGAAGATGGCGTGTTCTACGCAGTGTCCTGGAGCGAGAAGTCGCCAACCCCGGGCAATGCGGAGTTCGTGGCCGAGTACCAAGCCCAGAACGGTGAAGGGCTCGTTCCCGCAGAGGATGCAGCTGACGCATACGCGGCCGCTGAGGTTCTCGCTGCAGCCGTGGAAGGCGTAGGCGATTGCGATAACCCGGCGATGGCCGAGTGGTTGCGCTCTAACAGCGTCTCTACCATCCTCGGCGATTTGTCCTGGGACGAGATTGGTCGCCCGCAGGGTGACTTCCTCCTCGCCCAGTGGCAGAACGGCGAAGTGGAGATCGTGGCACCGGCGGCCGCAACCACCAACGGTGGTGCGGTGACCGTTCCCAAGCCCGACTGGAAGTAATCCCCACCCTGGCCCGCACGCGATGCCGTGCGGGCCAGGGTTCTCCATTCGAACTAGCCCGTCCCAGCTTTGTGAAGAAAGGAATCAGCACTCGTGGAATTCGTGCAGGTGCTCGCCTTCGGATTATTGATGGGAGGTGTCTACGCACTGCTGGCGTCTGGTGTGACGCTCATCTTCGGAGTGCTTGACGTGGTTAACGTTGCCCAGGGCTCCTTCCTCGTCTTCAGCGCACTTTTCACCTGGCAGTTGTGGGACATGTTCGGACTGGAGCCCCTGCTTCTCGTTCCGGTCATGGGCGCAATGATGTTCGTGATCGGCTGGCTGATTTACCGCGGCCTGCTCGTGCGCGTTGCCCCGCAGGGGCCCGGTATGACCGTCTTGCTGATGTTCGGCGTTGCCATCGCCCTCGAGGGCGTGCTGAACATCATCTTCGGCAACAAGTTCAAGTCCGTCACCCCGCCCTACTTCACCGAATCGCTTCAGGTAGGCGGAATCGTTCTTCCTTACCCGCAGTTGATCTCGGGAGTTCTTGGCTTCCTGGTGTTGGGAGGCATTTACCTCTACCTGCGCAAGTCGTGGGCCGGCCGAGCATTGCGTGCATCTGCTCAAAACAAAGACGGCGCTGCCCTCGTGGGAATCTCAGCGAATAAGGCATCGGCACTCGCCTTCGGCATCGGCGCGATGACCGCAGGCGTAGGTGGAGTGCTCCTCGCCATCATGTATCCCATTTACCCGGCCACTCAATACGACTGGATCGCTCGGCTCCTCGGCATCATCGTGCTCGGCGGAATGGGAAGTATTCCCGGTGCCATCATCGCCAGCATGGTGCTCGGAGTTTCAGAAGCGTTCGCCCAGGCGTATGTGCCGCAGTGGTCTTCCGCGTTCTTCTACGGGGCGATCCTGTTGATTCTGTTGTTCCGCCCGCACGGCATCATGGGTGCTAAGACTCGTGAGGATGTCGCATGACCGCCGCACTCAAGCGCCCAGCAGTGTGGCTGGGCGGAATATTCCTCGTCTTCCTTCTTATTTTCCCGGTTGTGATGCCGGATTCGCGTTATGAGGAAGCCGTTCTCATTGTCGCTCTGCTCTACGCGATCATGGCTTCTGGCTGGAACATCATTAGTGGGCTTGCCGGCTACGTATCGCTAGGTCACAGCGTGTACCTCTTCATGGGCCTCTACACCGGTGCGATCCTGGGCAAACTCTGGGATATCGATGCCATGTGGTTCGCACCCCTAGGTGCGATTTCTGCCGCCTTGCTCGCACTCGTGGTTGGCCTGATCGTTCTGCGCACCAAGAGCCATTCCTTCGTGATCATCACGATCGCTGTTCTCCTGCTCGTGATGCTCGTGATGGCGAACTGGAAATCCCTCACGGGTGGCACCGATGGAATCATCGTTGCCCAACCCAGTTGGGCCAAGGGCAATCCCACCACTCCGTACTACTACATCTTCCTGGGAATCCTCCTGGCCACGATGGCGCTGGTTGCCTTCGTGATGCGCTCGCGATTGGGCGCCGGTTTGGTGGCCATTCGCAATGATGAAGGTAAAGCTGCCGCAATCGGCATCAACACCACCCTCTACAAGGTCACCGCCTACACGCTCAGCGCGATTCCCTTCGGATTTGCCGGTGCGGTGTATGCGCAATACCTCGGTTTCGTCACACCCTCGCTCACGGTTGCCATCTTGATGAGTGTGTTCATCGTTCTCTCGGCACTTGTGGGTGGACGTGGCACGCTGTGGGGTCCGGTCATCGGCGGCTTCATCGTGACCATCGCGAATGAATACTCCACGGTTGCAGCCGGAGAATTCAGTGCTCGCCTGCTGATCATGGGCGTGATCTTGATCCTCGTGGTGATGTTCATGCCGATGGGCTTGCTTCCCACCATTCAAACGTGGTGGAAGAAGCGGAAGAGCAAGACAGCGGCCGTCAACTACATCGATCAAGCGTCGATCGTTGCGCAATCTGATGTGGACATCAGCACCATCATTGCCCGCAAGGCTACGGGTGGGACAGATGGTGGGCCGATCCTCGAAGTACGCGGCCTGGTGAAGAAGTTCGGGGGAGTCACCGCCGTGAACGGCGTTGACCTGACAGTTGAGCGGGGAAGTATCACCGGGCTTATTGGCCCGAACGGCTCAGGTAAGACCACCTTGTTTAACTGCGTAACGGGAACATTCAAAACCGATGGTGGCGTGGTGCTGCTCAACGGTGAAGACATCACCGGTGATCAGGTGTGGACCCGTGCCCATGAAGGCCTCGGACGCACCTTCCAAATCACTCGGCTTTTCAAGTCGATGACCGTGCTCGATAACCTCGTGGCACCCCTAGAGCGCACAAGCGTTAAGCAAATGGTGGCCGGTCGTTACGCCGGAGATGAGGTTGAGCGCGCACGCGAGGTTCTCGATTTCATGGGTCTTCGTCAATTCGAGAATCAGCAAGCGGCAGCGCTGAGCTTTGGTCAGCAGAAGTTGGTGGAGCTCGCCCAGGTGCTCATGCTGCGGCCGAGCATCATCTTGCTCGATGAGCCAGCAAGCGGCATCAACCCCACGCTGATTGAAAAATTGGCCGGTGTAATTAGGCGATTGAATGAAGCGGGTTCCACGGTGCTGATCGTGGAGCACAACATCCCGTTGGTGCTCAGTTTGTGCAGCACGATCCACGTTCTCGCTGGTGGCGAAGTGCTGATGTCTGGATCACCTGAAGAGATTCGAAACGATCCGCGAGTTATTGAGGCCTACCTCGGTCCTGATCACATGGTGGAGGTGCCCCGTGGCTGATTCCGTATTGGTTATGCAGCAAGTGCAGGCCGGTTATGGCGGGGGAATGGTGCTCCAGGGCGTTGATCTGGAGATCGACAAGGGCACTATCACGTGCATCGTGGGACCGAACGGAGCTGGGAAAAGCACCGTGTTCCGCGTCATCAGCGGTCTGCTGAAGCCATCCAATGGCACCGTTGTGTATCAAGGCACAGAAATCGGTGGACTGGCACCCAGTGAGATCCTGCGCAAGGGCATTGCGCAGGTGCCACAGAACCGTGCCCTCTTCCCTGAAATGAGCGTGCACGAGAACGTGATGCTGGGGGGCTACTCCATTCGTCGTGATCGCAACCTGCTTCGCGAACGCCTTGCGATGGTGGAGGAACTCGTTCCCCTCGTCAAAGACCGCGCGAAGGAACACGCAGGGAACCTGTCCGGTGGTCAGCGCCGCATGGTGGAGATAGGCCGTGCACTGATGCTTGATCCCGGCTTAGTGCTCATGGATGAACCATCCTTGGGTCTCGATCCCAAATCCGTGGC
>JBJOIE010000230.1:0-2806 GCA_046047295.1 Actinomycetota bacterium
CAGGTTCCTGATGCGCCGCGGGCAGACGAAATGGTGATTGCCCTTGCGTTGAGCATTGGTGGTCGTCCCCATGCACGAACCAAGAAACCATCGTGATCTGAAAGGATTACCCGTATGTACAAAGTGATGATCTTCCTTACCCGAAAGACGGATGCGAGCCGTGAGGAGTTCCAGCGGTGGTGGTGGGATGGGCACGCACCAAAGGCTCGGGAGTTGCCGGGAATTGTGAAGATCACCTTCAATGTGCTCAATGGAGACGACGAGGCCGTTGCTGCTGGCGTGGGCTTTGATGGGATCGCCGAACTCTGGTTCGAGTCGGCTGAAGCTGCTGCTGCAGGCTACGCATCCGATATCGGCAAGGCGGTGGCTGCTGATTCCGTGGCGAACGTGGCAGCGCGGGTGCGAGTCCCAGTAGACGAACTCGTTGTACTCCAGTAGCTGCTGCCATGGGTAAGCGCCCAACCCATTTTCTGGGCACCCCGGTAACGGCTAACGGGCCACTCGGGCCGGACATGTTGCGCGATTTCCGAGTGATTCGCCGCAATCCGCTCGAGTATCTCAACGAGGTGTGGCAGGAATACGGCGATGTTGTCCAGTTCCCCATTCCGCGCCCACCGTCGTATCTCGTCAATAGCCCGGAGGCCGTTCGCCACGTTCTGGTGGCGAATGCGCGCAACTACGGCAAGCGAACGATTCAGTATCGGGCCCTTTCGCTGGTGACGGGCGAAGGCCTTCTCACGGCTGACACTCCGTCATGGCGACGCCAGCGGCCCTTGGTTCAACCCGCTTTTCACCATGAGGCCTCGGGAGCATTGCTCGATCACGTGTGTTCGGCAGCCCAGCGCGTCATCCTTCAGTGGGATGGACTGTGCACGGGTGAAGTGGTAGATGCGGACGCGGCGATGATGCACGCTGCCCTCGAGGTTGTCGGTGAGGCACTCTTTGGCGCCGATCTTTCGGGCGATGCGGCAGTGATCACTTCGGCCACGCTCCGTGCTTTAGACGTGGTGATTGCGCGTGCCCGTGTCCCGATCACGCCACCTGGCTGGGTACCCACCCCCGCGAATCGCGTTCTTAGATCATCGTTGCGCGATCTCGATTCTGCAGTGGAAATCCTGCTGGCAAATCAGAACGAGAGTGATACCACCAACATGGTGGCGCTCTTACGCAGCGCACGTGATGACAATGGTGATCGGCTCAGCGCTCGAGAGATTCGCGATCAGATAGTCACCTTCATCGTGGCAGGGCACGAGACCGTGGCATCGGCGCTGTCGTGGGCGATCCTGTTGCTTGCTTTCAATCCGGATGTCCAACAACGCATTGCTCAAGAGGTGGAAGACGCGTGTGGGGAGCGGCAGTTCACCCACGCAGAACTCGCGCGGATGTCCTATACGCGGGCTGTGGTAGACGAAACCTTGCGCCTCTACCCGCCGGCTTGGCTGATCACTCGCCAGGCACTTGGTCCTGACGTCCTTCCTTCGGGTGCTAAGGCAGCCGTGGAAGTTCCCAGAGGGTCGCTCATCATCATGAGTCCGTGGCTCATGCATCGTCACGGTGAACGTTGGTCTGAACCTGAGAGATTTCATCCCGAACGCATGCGCGTGAAGTACCCGCGTGATGCCTTCATTCCCTTTGGCGCTGGCCCCCGGCTCTGCATTGGCAGGGATTTTTCCTACATCGAATCAGTTGCTTTACTCGCGGCGCTCGTGCGCCGCTATCACTTCACTCCGGTGCACCGGCAATTGCCGGAGGCGGAACCTTTGGTCACGATCCGCCCACGAGGTGGTGCACCGGTGCGAATCACCCGCCGCGTGTGACGTAATCCAATAGGGCTGCACGCTCGGATTCGAGTTCATCTAAACGATGTTTAACCACGTCTCCGATGCTCACGATAGCGGTTAAGGAACCAGATTCATCGACAACGGGTAAGTGCCTAATGCGGAATTCGGTCATCATCTTCATCAGTTCATCCAGGTGGAGTTCGGAATCAACCACCCGCACATCCCTTGTCATGAAGTCAGACACGGGTTTCCCCAGAACTCCTGGGCCATTCCCAAGCGCGTGAATCACGTCACGCTCCGAGAACATGCCGGATATTTGGGATCCATTTTCAGAAACCACAAGGCAGCCCACACGGTTGGTGGTGAGCATTTCTATAGCGTCGGTGACGCGGGTTGTTGGGGTGATGGTGGCTACAAATGTGCCCTTGGCTGCAACGATTGATGAGACTTTCATATCGCCCTCCCTCACTTACGCACATGACCATGGTGCGCCAAGGAAAGGCGTTTGTCAGGTCATTACTAGTTCTAGGACCTGATTGTGAAGATGGGCGTTTGTGCTCACCAGGGAACCACCGTCCCCGGGCCACCGGTTGGTGAGCGTGGTGCACCGGCCGCCGGCCTCTTCAATGATGGGTATCAGCGCCGCTACATCGTAGGTCTGTAACTCGGGTTCCACGGCAACATCGACGCTTCCTTCAGCCACGAGCATGTGCGACCAGAAGTCTCCGTAGGCACGTTGTCGCCAAGTGGATCGAACCAAGGCTTGCAGGCCGATTCCCTCGTTCGGCCAACCCACGGCATCGCTATAGGAAAAGGAAGCATCTTTGAGCTGATGAACTGCGCTGACGCGAATCGCTCTGGGCCGCGGGGACTCTGGACCCGTTGTGAAGGAGCCCTCTCCCCGAGCTGCCCACCAGCGCCGCCCCAAAGCGGGTGCGCTCACCACGCCCAGGGTGATTTCATCGGCAATTCGTAGGGCGATCAGGGTTGCCCAGACGGGTACCCCTCGAATGAAATTCTTGGTG
>JBJOIE010000231.1:0-3671 GCA_046047295.1 Actinomycetota bacterium
GTCCATTCGCGCCCGAGATCTATCGTGTTCCTACGAGTTACCCCTATCGGGATCGCGGTCTTAAGGGACCGGAGATGGCCGAAATTGCAACTACCCGAATCGTCAAGGAAATCGGTGCGGAAAACGTTGCCGCGATCATCATCGAACCCGTGCAGGGCGAAGGTGGGTTCATCGTTCCCGACGACGGCTATTTCGCCGGCATGGCAAATTTTGCGAGAGACAACGGCATCGTCTTCGTAGCTGATGAGATTCAATCCGGTTTCTGCCGTACCGGTGATTGGTTTGCTTCCGAGCACGAGGGTGTGGTTCCCGATCTCATCACCACTGCAAAAGGCATCGCGGGTGGTATGCCACTCGCAGCTGTTACCGGGCGCGCAGAGATCATGGACTCCGTGCACGCCGGTGGCCTCGGTGGCACCTACGGAGGAAATCCGGTGGCTTGTGCAGGTGCACTCGGCGCAATAGCGTGGATGGAAGAGAACGACGCCTGCGCCCTTGCACGCGGTATCGAAGCAATCATGTTGCCCCGCTTACGCGACATGCAGATCAATCACCCAACAATCGGCGACATCCGCGGGCGCGGAGCCATGTTGGCGATTGAGCTTGTAGAACCTGGAACCCTGACTCCGGATGCCGCCCGAGCAGCCGCGTTGAATAAGTACTGCCACCAGCACGGTGTTGTCACCTTGACCACTGGAACTTACGGCAACGTATTCCGCTTCCTGCCCCCACTGTCCATGCCAGCAGAGTTACTCGAAGATGCCCTGGGCGTGCTTGAAGCGGCCTTCGAGGCCACCAGCTAGTTTGCCGTCGGGGTGCGGTCTTCGAATCCGTACGCCTGGCCATATCCCGTGCGCATTAACTCGAGATAGGGCTGAGCGGCGAATGCTTCGGGTCCGAGTACGCCACTTCCATGCCAGGTACCTGTCGCCAGCAATTCGAGAGCAATCACCGGGTTCATCGCTGTCTGCCAGGTAACCGCCTGGGTGCCGTACTCAGTCATTGACCACTCATTGTCCGTCACGTGATATAGGTAAACCTCGCGGCGTTCGCCGTCTTTCATGCCGGTAACCCATGTTCCGGCACAGGTCTTACCGCTCATCTTGTCTCCGAGGGTGAGGGGATCAGGCAGGGCCGCTGCTACTACATCGCGTGGTGAAACGAGTTGCCCTTTTACGTCAACGGGATCGGTGCTATCAAGCCCGAGTTTGTGCAGGGTCTTGAGAATTTCGATGAACTCCTCACCCAATCCGTACTTGAAAGTCACTCGATTGCAGTCGATCCAGCGCGGTACCAACAGCACCTCTTCATGTTCAACGTTGACGCACTCTTGAGCGCCAATGCCCTCTGGGAATTCAAAAATCTCAGGTTCACTGAACGGCTCCGTGGTGAACCACCCGCGGTCACGTTCCCAGATGATAGGTGGATTCAGACACTCTTCGATGGTGGTCCAGATGGAAAAGGTCGGTGCGAATTCATAACCAGCAACGGCGAGATTTGCCCCATCGCGGATACCAATTTCATCAATCTCATCAAAAAGTTCATCGGCGGCATATCTGGCGAAGACATCGGCCAGCCCCGGCTCCACACCCATTCCGCACAGTGCCAGCAATCCGCGACTCCGCCACTGCTCATCGGTGGCGAATTGTTCGTCACCAAGTTTCACGCCCACCTGCTCAAACGGCTGGTGCGGGTGAGGGCGCGAGAGGCTCATCGCCGTATCTAGGTAATTGGCTCCCGCCTCGAGGGCACCGCGGAAGATCGGCATGACGAAACGCGGATCTACCAAGTTCACCACGTGCGTAATGCTGTGCTTGCTGATTGTTTCTACCACCGCACTCTCGTCGCTAGCATCAAGTGCGAGTGCGGTAAATCGTGAATCGCCCACCCGCTCACATAACGATTGAGCGCGCGCGTTGCTGTAGTCGGCAATAATCCACGAGTCAAAGAAATCTCTTCGCGCAGCGATGAGCGCGGCAGAAGTTCCTACTCCCCCGGCACCGATTGCTAGTACGCGCATCCCGTTGGCAGGCATGAATGCTTCACCGTCCATCCAGGAGTGGTTCATAGCGATCCCATGACTCGCCAGATCGGCGCTTAGCCATCCCAGAAAGGGCTTCAAGGATGACGCGATTGCCCAGCAGCGCCGTGATGTCCGCATGATCGAAAGGTGGTGCCACTTCAACAACGTCCATTCCAACAATGGGCACGCGATAGGCAATTTCTCGCACAGCGTCGAGGAGTTGGCGTGAACTTAGTCCGCCAGGCTCGGGTGTGCCGGTGCCTGGCGCTGATCCGGGATCAACAACGTCAATATCAACGCTCAGAAAAACACCATCACAATCATCCATGGATTGGTCAATGACCTCATCAATCACGGCATCAAGACCACGCATCACAATCTCTGACATCTCATATGAACGCATCTTCTGGTGCGCCATCCATTCAAGGATGTCTGGCGGGGGCCAGTAGCCACGCAGACCTACCTGAAAGAAGCGATCCCCTCGGGCAGCACCTGATTCGATGAGTCTGCGCATCGGTTGTCCATGACCGATGAGTGAACCGAATTCAATATCGCCGGTATCAGCATGCGCATCAAAATGAATCACCGAGACTCTGCCCCAGCCGCGGGCGCGCGCCACGCCTGTGACATCTGGCCAGGTGATTGTGTGGTCTCCACCGAGCACAAGGGGAATCGCACCCGTGCCGGCGATGACTTCAATCACCTTCTCGAGATCTGCACAGGAACGCGCCGCATCGCCCGAAAAGAGTTCCACGTCGCCCACGTCAACAACCTTGAGGTCTTTGAGACCATCCACCCTCAGAGCTAGGGAGGGCCGTGAGCCGTCGTGCCCTAGATAGCAAGCCGCGCGAAGTGCAGAAGGCCCGAATCGAGCGCCGGAACGGTAGGAGGTTCCACCATCGAATGGAGCACCCACAATCACAACGTCTGCCCCGGAAAAGCTTGCAGGATCACTGAGATCAGCTCGTTCAACGCCGAGGAATGTGTAATCGGGGCCAAACTGGCTGCCGTATCGAGTCATTTCGACACTCTACTTCTCACAGCGGAGTTCCCCTGGCTCATGAATCGAAGCCCATACCCAGCCTGTCTAGAGACCGCAGCCATAGGTTTCGCTTGCCCTGATTGGAGTCTGCGCGCTGGAGAGCGTTCTGGGTGATGCGTATGCCCATGGACCGGACTGGCTCAGGTGGAAATGGAATGGGTTTGCTCCGCACCATGGCTAATTCCGTGCGTTCGTTGCGCTCTCCAGAAAGGAGATCCAACATAACCTGCGCGCCGAAACGGCTGGCGCCAACACCGAGCCCGGTATAGCCCGACACGTAGGCAGTCTTGTTTTGGTGAGCCATCCCCCAGTAAGCAGTAAATCGCGAGCAGGTATCGATCGCACCTCCCCAGCCGTATTCAAACTGCAGGTCCTCGAGCTGTGGGAAGGTTTGGAAGAAATGCCGCGCTAACCGCAAGTGCGAACCAGGACTTTGCTCATTGGCTCGCGAAAAGGGATGCTTTGAGTAGTACGAAGCGTCAAAACCACCCCAGAGAATTCTTCCATCTGACGTTGTGCGGTAGTAATGGAACTGATTCCCGCTATCGCTAAGCCCTTCACGCCCATGCCAGCCGATTGAATTTCGCTGCTCCGCTGACAGAGGCT
>JBJOIE010000232.1:0-3120 GCA_046047295.1 Actinomycetota bacterium
CGATGGCCACCGTGGCTTGCCGCATGGCCGGCGAGATGCTGTTGAAGGGCACTTCGATGCGGTTTTGCACGTAAAGCGTGGCGAGGATCGAACCATCAGATGCCAGGATCGCGGTGCGCTGGGGCAGGGGTGGCGTGGCGAGGGCATCGGGGAGGGATTCGAACTGGCGGACGAGGTCCCGGGTGAGGGCTCCAGCCCCGCCGGCGAGGGGAACCAGCGCCAGACCGGCCAGCAGGCCTGCCCCGGCGGCGGCCACCACGAAGACCACCAGGGCGCGGATCAAGCCGCGCCTGCGGGGTTGCCGTGGCGTGCTCACCTGTTGGTCACCTGCCTTTGGAGGGCATTCGTTGAAGGGCGGATTTCGCCGGATATGTCCTCGGACGCCACTGTAGGCAGCCCGGTTCCCGCCCGGCGGCAGCCCGGGCCGGGGTGCCCGTCCATCCGAGACCAATTTGGGACATATTCGTTACCGATTTCTGTATTGACCCTCACCGCCAGGGCGGCCATAGTTCACTCCGTTGTCACCTCCGCGTGCAGGCGGAGGGAACGTAGGAGGAATAACTCAATGGTCTTCGACACCGAGTGGGCCGCCCAGGCCGCATGCCGTACCTGTGATCCCGATGCTCTCTTCGTTCAGGGTGCGGCTCAGAACCGGGCCAAAGCCATCTGTGTGGGCTGCAATGTGCGCACCGAGTGCCTTGCCGATGCCCTGGATAACCGGGTGGAGTTTGGAGTGTGGGGCGGTATGACGGAGCGCGAGCGTCGCGCGCTGCTGCGCAGGCGTCCCAACGTCACCTCGTGGCGCAACCTCCTACAAACCGCGCAGACGGAGTACGAGCACCACATCATCTTGACCACGCGCGATCGCGCGAGCTAGCCAAGGCGAACCAAGGGGTTCGCGCGAGTTAGTTGAAGCTGATGAGCTCGCCGATGGTGCGCAGGCCCTCTAGATCATGAACGTCTTGGGCTAGTGCAGGTACGTAGGTCACCGCAACATTCGGATGCGCAGAAGTGAATCGCTCTACGAGGTGCTCTTGGCGTTGGGCAGTGGCCACATTCGCCGCGTGTAGGCGGAGCAGATTGATCGTGAGTTCGCTATCCGGTGTAAGTGGCGTTTCCGCGAGCCGTTGGGCCGCTGCCTCTGCGGCTTCACGGGAGAGTGGATGGCCGTCATCGGTCGTGGGTGCCTCGGTCATGCGGTTCACCACGAGGCCAGCAAGGGGCATATCGTCGGTGCGCAACCGCTCAACGAAATACGACGCCTCGCGAAGCGCATCGCGCTCGGGCGCTGCCACCACGATGAAAGCCGTGCCGCGATCCTTCAAGAGTGCGTAGGTGGCGTCCGCGCGCTCACGAAAGCCACCGAATGTGGTGTCGATTGCCGCAACGAAGGTGCCGATATCTGCGAGTACTTGGGTGCCGAGCACTTTGCTCAGAACTCCGGTGAAAATGCCGAATCCCATTGCAGCGATGCGCCCGATACCGCGGCCAGCTCCCCGTGCCGGCGCGCTGAGGATGCGGATGAAGCGTCCGTCAAGGAACGAACCGAGGCGTGCGGGTGCATCCAGGAAATCAAGTGCGCTACGTGATGGTGGAGTGTCCACCACGATGAGATCCCACGTGCCATCTACATCGGCGGTTGCGCGAAGTTGCCCGAGTTTCTCCATCGCCATGTATTCCTGTGTTCCAGCGAAAGACGATGACAGTGCTTGATAGAACGGATTGCTCAGAATCTGAGCGGCGCGTTCAGGATCTGCGTGCGCTTCCACTACTTCATCGAAGGTGCGCTTCATATCCAGCATCATCGCTTCGAGGGAACCGTTGCTCACCCCCGAGACTGGGCGCGGAGAGTTGTCCAATGCCGAAAGACCCATCGCCTGGGCCAGGCGTTTGGCGGGATCAATGGTGAGCACACACACCCTGCGCCCGCGTTCGGCTGCACGAATTGCCAGGGCGGCTGCTGTAGTGGTCTTGCCTACGCCACCAGATCCCGTACACACGATGATCCGGATGAGTGGATCATCGAGGAGGGAATCGATATCGAGCGTGGGGGCGCTCATGGGCATTCCCGAATGCGTGCGGCCAGGGTAAAGAGTCCGCCAAGGTCAATGCCTTCACTGAGGTAAGGCAGATCGCATCGCGTTACGTTGGTGTGGGCTAGGTGTTCACGCTCGGTGGTTTCCATGTCGAGTCGGAGGGCGAGATCACGTGCTTCGGAGGTGAGCATCGCGGTGAGGGGAGCCGTATTGCCTGTCAGCCCACTGGTGGACAGTGCCTCAGCTATTGCAGAACTGGGCAGTTGGCCGGACAGTGCTGCACGGCGCTGTTCATCCGTCAGGAGTTCCGGGCGCACCATATTGATGAAGACCATGCCCACCGGAAGGCCGGCAGCACGTAATTCATCAATGCCATCAATGGTCTCTTGGACGGGCATTTCCTCGAGCAGGGTGACGAGGTGCACCGCGGTTCGCGGTGAAGCGATGACGCTCATCACGAGTTCGGCATGGCTGTGAATCGGACCAACCTTGGCAAGGCCGGCGACCTCGGAATTAACGTTGAGGAAGGACGTGATGCGTCCGGTGGGCGGTGCATCGATCACCACCGCGTCATAGGACGAATCGGAATCCTTGTCCTTGCGCCGAGTCACTTCAACGGCCTTGCCCGTGAGCAGGACATCGCGCAGGCCCGGCGCGATGGTGGTGGCGAAATCAATCGCGCCGATCTTGCGCAATGCCGACCCTGCCCGGCGCAGGTTGTAGAACAGTTCCAGGTAGTCCAAGAGTGCGTCTTCGGGGTCTACGGCCAGGGCCCACACCTCGCCACCGCCGGGTGCCACGGCAACCCGCGTTTCGGCATAGGGCAGGGGGGGTACGTCGAAGAGTTGGGCGATGCCTTGCCGCCCCTCCACCTCCATCAGCAGCGTGCGGCGGCCATCGGCGGCGAGGGCCATGGCAAGTGCTGCAGCCACCGTGGTCTTACCTGTTCCACCTTTGCCAGACACCACGTGCAGATCGGCCGAGGTCAAGGAAGCGTGCACCTGAGCACAGTAGTTGGAACATCGGTACTGTGCAGACATGACCACCTGGGAATACGCCACCGTGCCATTACTCGTACATGCCA
>JBJOIE010000233.1:0-16603 GCA_046047295.1 Actinomycetota bacterium
CATGCCAGGCGCAAGCAGGCGGCAGCACGGTCGGTTACCACGGCGGAAGAGGGCGAGGCTGGCGCTGAAGTGGTTGAGGTGAAGTCGGTGATTTCAACCCGCGTGGAATCCACTGAACGCATCCAGCCTCGGCGTCAAACCCGGTCGCGACGTAAAGGAAAGTAGCGTGCCGGAATACCTCAGTGGGAGCAGTGCAGCCCTGCTGTGGGAGCACATCCTTAGAGTTCCCGATTTCCCAAAGCCGGGTGTTAACTTTTTCGACCTTTCTCCACTGCTGGAGAGTGCTCAAGCTTTTGCTACGGCGATCGATGAGATGGCGATCCGATTGGGACGGGGAAGTGTGCACCGAGTGGTGGGAATTGAAGCGCGTGGATTCCCTTATGCCGCTGCGCTGGCCTATCACCTGGCCGCTGGATTTGTTGCGCTGCGGAAGCCGGGAAAGCTACCTCGGCAGACAGACTCGGTTTCCTTCGATCTGGAGTATGGGACGGACAGCTTGGAAGTCCATTTAGATTCCCTGTCCCCTGGAGAGCGCGTGGTCATCGTTGACGATGTTCTGGCCACCGGAGGCACCGCTTCGGCTGCCGTTGATTTGGTTCGCGGCCGCGGGGCTGAGATCGTGAACGTTGCAGTCATCCTCGAGCTCGGTTTCCTGTTGGGGAGGCAACGGGTTGAGGATAGGGGGGTTCCGGTGGTATCCCTCCTCGGCGTCGAGTAACTAGTCGCGGCTAGCTCACCTCGTACACTCAGTATGTAGGGAGGCGAGATGGCGAAGGAAACGGCACTGACGCCGACTACAGCCGCGCCTGCGATCGAACCCACCGGATTACGTTCACGGTTCTCCCGGTTTACCGGTCAACGCGGTTCCCTCCCAGAACTCGAACCGCTCAAACGTACGGTGCGTAAGTACCATCCAAAGGCGGATCTCCGTGTAGTTGAACGCGCCTATGAAATGGCTGGATACCTCCACCGTGATCAAGTGCGTAGATCGGGAGAGCCCTACATCACCCATCCACTAGCCGTAGCCACGATCCTCGCTGATCTGGGAATGCCGCCTGCCACGCTTGCCGCAGCGCTTCTTCACGACACGGTTGAGGACTGTGGTTATTCACTGGACGCATTGCGTGAGGACTTTGGGGACGAGATCGCTCACCTCGTCGATGGAGTCACCAAACTCGACAAGGTCACGTATGGCGAAGCGTCCGCTGCAGAAACCGTGCGAAAAATGGTCATCGCCATGGCCCGGGACATCAGGGTCTTGATCATCAAACTCGCTGATCGGCTACACAACATGCGCACCATGCGCTATCTCCCGGAGGAGAAGCAGCAGAAGAAAGCAAAGGAAACGATTGAAATCTATGCGCCGCTAGCTCATCGCCTCGGTATGAACGCGATGAAGTGGGAGCTGGAGGACTTGGCTTTCGCGATATTGCATCCCAAGATGTACGAGGAGATCGAACGCCTTGTGAGCCAGCGGGCTCCGTCGCGGGAGAAGTACCTAGACAGCGTCATTGCGCGCATTGATCGAGATTTACGCGGAGCCAAGGTCAAAGCATCTGTCACAGGCAGGCCGAAGCACTATTACTCGGTATACAACAAGATGGTGGTTCGTGGCCGCGAATTCAACGATATTTACGATCTCGTAGGTGTTCGGATACTGGTGGACTCCATTCGGGATTGCTATGCCGCTCTTGGTGTGATCCACGCACAGTGGAGTCCGGTGCCCGGGCGGTTTAAAGACTTCATTGCTATGCCGAAATTCAACATGTACCAGTCTCTGCACACCACGGTGATTGGACCGGACGGCAAGGTGGTTGAGGTTCAGATTCGAACCCATGAAATGCATCAAGCAGCTGAACTGGGCGTTGCCGCGCATTGGAAATACAAGCAAGGGGACGCGGCGAAGAGCTCTGGGGATGATTTTGCATGGTTACGCCAACTCGTGGAGTGGCAAAAGGAAGAGTCGGACCCAGGTGAGTTCCTGGATTCGCTGCGCTATGACCTAGACAGTTCTGAGGTCTATGCATTCACTCCCAAGGGTGATGTGGTGGCACTGCCCACTCGATCCACTCCGGTCGACTTTGCCTATTCCGTGCACACCGAGGTTGGTCATCGCTGTGTAGGTGCGAGAGTGAATGGCAAGCTCGTTCCACTCGAATCAGAACTTAAGAACGGTGATGTTGTCGAGATATTCACATCAAAGGCCGAGGGTGCTGGTCCGAGTCGTGACTGGCTGAGTTTCGTCGCCTCGGCACGGGCTCGAACCAAGATAAAGGCCTGGTTTAGCAAGGAACGGCGCGAAGAAGCTATTGAGAGCGGACGCGAGTCGATCGCAAAGGCTCTGCGCAAGGAAGGGCTGCCCTTGCAGCGTTTGCTCACCGCGCAGTCTTTGACAACCATTGCGGCCGATCTGCATCAAGGTGATGTCACCTCACTTTATGCAGCCGTGGGCGAGGGTCGCATCGGAGCATCCACCGTGGTGCAGCGTCTGGTTGATGCCGCAGGCATGAGTGCCGCGGCTCCTGAAGATTTGGACGACACTTTCCCGCAGCACGCGGTACGCAAGTCCCGCGCCACAGGGGATGTTGGCGTGGTGGTCAAGAATGCGGATGGATCGAGTCCAGACGACGTGTGGGTGAAACTTGCTCGCTGCTGTACCCCGGTTCCGGGAGATTCCATCATGGGATTCGTCACCCGGGGATCGGGTGTTTCTGTCCATCGTGAGGATTGTGTGAACGTTCCGAGTCTGCGCGCCCAACCCGATCGGGAGTTAGCGGTGGAGTGGGCGCCGAGTGCAAACAGCGTCTACTTGGTCAATATCCAGGTGGAAGCACTCGATAGGGCTCGGTTGCTTGCAGACGTCACGCGGGCGCTCTCAGACACCCACGTCAACATCTTGAGTGCGTCCGTAGCCACCACGAAGGATCGCATTGCACTTTCTCGGTTTACCTTTGAAATGGCTGATCCCAAGCACCTGGGCTCGGTACTGAAAGCGGTGCGTGGTGTCGAAGGAGTTTTTGACGCCTACCGGGTGTGATTGCGTGACCGACAAATCACCAATGGAGGGGCACCTATTAAAGATGTCCCTCGGCGGCCGCCAACAGCGCCTTGGTCGATGCGATTGAGGCTTCGAGTTCACTCACCTTCTTGGCGTTGTTGTTCGCTTTGGCCTGCGCCAATTGCTCTTCCATGCGGGTGAGCGCCTCAGTAAAGGCATTCGCCGTGGACTCTGCACGCGCTTTCACTTCAGGGTTGGTGGCCTGCCAATGCTCACGCTCACTTGTGCGCATCGCGTCTTCAACCTTTTTCAGCCGCGCCTCGAGGCGACGCTGATCGGCGCGCGGAAGCGCACCAGCCTTCTCCCAGCGATCCTGGATGCCGCGCAGAGTGGAACGGGCACTGGAAATATCTGCACCCAGGGGCAGGAGCGCTTCGGCTTCCACCACGAGTGCTTCCTTCGCGGGCACATTCACCGAAAGGGCTTCTTCTTCCTGTGCTTCGTGGGCCTTGAGTGCTGCATAAAAGGCATCTTGAGCTGCCTTGAAACGCTTCCACAACTTGTCCTCATCAGCGCGCGAACCGCGTGGGGCCTTCTTCCACTCGCCCATGAGGTCGCGGAATTTTCGCGCCGTCCCCTGCCAATCGGTCGATGACGCAAGTGCCTCAGCCTGAGTGATCAGCGCACGTTTGGCACCCTGCGCCTCCTTGCGCACCGTTTCCCGCTCGGCGAAGTGCGCTCGACGCGCCTTATCGAAGGCAGCTCGGGCACCGCTCAAGCGCTTCCACAATTCCTGCTCTTGCCCACGATCAGCGCGGGGGAGCGCCTTCCATTCCTCCACGATTGCGGCAAATCGCTCCGTGGTGGCTTTCCAGGAGGTACTCGTGGCCAGGGTCTCAGCCTCGTGCGCCAGTGCCGTTCGGGTGGCAAGTGCAGCTTGGCGCTCCTCTTCCTTTCGAGCCTTATTGGCTGCTCGAGCCGCGGCGATCAGTTCGGCCGCCTCGGCACATTTGTCATTCAGAGCATTCAGATCACCTACGAAGGATCGACCGGCTAGTCCCTCCTGAACCCGGGTGAGCGCCTGCTGGGCGCCCTCGAGATTGGCTTTGCCATCACGCAGACGCGTGATGGTGAGATCGATTTCGACAACGAGGTCCTGGTATTTGCGCACATAGAAGGCCAGGCCTTCCTCAGGTGTTCCAGCCGCGTACTGGCCCACCACGATCTCGCCCTCAGGCGTACGCAGGTAGACGGTTCCATCCGGCTCTACTCTGCCGAACTCTGCAGCGTTACCGAGGAGGGGATCCGGGGCAGGGGCAGCACCAGCCGCGCGAGCAGCTGGCTTAAGGCTGGCCGGCGTTGGAATGTTGGGCATGGTGCTCCTCAGATGGTGCGGCTCATCAGGTTGTGCGGACGCTCAGTCTGTCATTGACCACCTCGGTAGGGATCAGGCGGGCGAAAACGTTGCAGACTCGATAAAGACGGGCTGGGCCGGTTGGCCGTCACTTGAGCCATCGGCCACACCCTGGGCTGCAATGGCCCGAATGAGGTCCAAGCCATCGGTCACCGTGCCCCAGACCGTGTAGCTGGGAGGAAGTGTGGTGTCCTCATAGACAAGGAAGAACTGGGAGCCCGAGGTTCCAGGACCGGCATTCGCCATGGCTACCGTCCCTGCCGGGTAATTCACGCCTTCGGTTGTGGGCAGGTTTTCATCTGGCACCGAGTACCCGGGGCCGCCCGTTCCATCGCCAGCGGGATCCCCGCACTGGAGCACGTAGATACCTGAGGTGGTGAGGCGGTGGCAGGTGGTTGCGTCGTAGAAACCCTCGGCGGTGAGGAATATTTCCGACGCCACCGTCTTCGGCGCTGCCTCGGGAAGAAGCTCGATGGCGATTGGCCCGCAGTTCGTAGTGAAGGTAAGCGTGCCACCTGCAGCTTCGGTTTCAGGCGCACTGGGCCAACTCATGGTGTTCTCTCGCGATGTACCGGGGGTCGTGCAATCCAAGGAAATATCAGCCGTTTCGGTTGTCCCAGAGGCTGCCGGCGCGGGGGATTCGGCGGCAACGATGGTTTCCTCCGAACCCAAGAAGGTGAAACCCGCCCAGACTGCCACCGCAGCAACCACAATCCCGGCGACGGTGGCTCCGATAATGCGCTGCCGGTGGCGAGCGCTTGCCTGAGCCTGGGAACGGCGTTGCTGCTGCCGCTCGTACTTGGCGCGGGCGAGCTCGCGTTCACGTTTGCGCGTTGCCATGGTCGTCTCCGTAGTTAAGGGGCGCGGACGTTGTGCGACGGGTAATCCTACGGAGCCGCACTAGGCTGGCCATCCTCGGAAGGAAAGGTGGTTCCCATGTTCGTATCCGGCTTCTCCGCCGGCGCATGGGGCACCAATTGCTACGTGCTGGCAAGTGGGCCGGGTGAAGCGTGCGTGATCATCGATCCAGGCCAAGACTCCATCACACGCGTTCAGGACATCATTCGCGAACATAGGCTGCTCCCGGCGGCCGTTCTGCTGACGCATGGGCACATAGATCATGTGTGGAGCGTTGCACCACTCACCACAGAGTTCGAGGTGCCTGCGGTGATCCATTCAGCGGACCGTTATCGGCTCGCGGACCCGGCCGGTACCAGCATGGTGGCGGCACGGGAGCAGTTAATGGCCATGACCAAGAACGCACTTGAACTCACCGAACCGAGTGAGATTCGGGTCCTCGATGGCGATGGAAGCGTTGAGATTGCCGGAATGGAGTTCGGCGTGCATCACGCTCCTGGTCACACGGAAGGTTCCACCGTCTTCACGGTGACCGGCGATCGAGAAGCGCCCTTGATGCTGTCTGGCGACGTACTCTTCGCTGGTTCGATAGGTCGAACGGACCTCCCGGGAGGAAATGCGGCTGCCATGCGGGCGTCCTTGGAGCGAGTGATCTTGCCCCAGCCCGATGAGACCGAAGTGCTTCCAGGTCATGGAGAACTCACCACTATTGGCGCCGAGCGTGCGTCCAATCCTTTCCTGCGGGATCTGAACCTTGCCGGTGAACGGCGGCCAGGACTATGAGTCAGCAGTTATCTGCACCCAAGGGTGTGCCGGAGTACTTCCCGCCGAGGTCGTCAGATTTTCTCGCTGTGCGCTCCGCACTATCCACGCCAGCGGAACTCGCTGGTTATGGATACGTGGAACTACCCGTCTTTGAAGACACGGCCCTGTACGTGCGCGGTGTTGGGGAGAGCACCGACGTGGTCTCCAAGGAGATGTACACATTTGACGATAGAGGCGGTCGCAGCCTGTCTTTGCGTCCCGAGGGGACCGCGGGCGTAATGCGCCTCGTTATTGAGCAACGCCTGGACAAGGGTCAACTTCCGGTGAAGTTGTGGTACGCGGGGCCGTTCTTCAGAGCTGAGCGCCCACAACATGGTCGCTATCGCCAACTTCAACAGGTGGGGGTCGAAGCAATCGGATCGGACGATCCGGCGCTCGACGCTGAAGTCATTGCATTGGCTGATGAGGGATATCGCCGGTTGGGCCTGAAGCAATATCAGTTGGATCTCACGTCTTTGGGTTGCGCGGAGTGTCGTCCGGCCTACCGCGAACTGCTCACAGCCTTCCTCAACAACCTCGAGTTAGACGATGCCACTCGCTCCCGCGCACACATGAACCCGCTACGCGTACTAGACGATAAGCGCCCGGAAATTCAGTCGCTGCTCACCGAGGCCCCCCTCATGGTGAACCACCTCTGCCAGGAGTGCAGTGATCATTACTCGGACACGCGCGAATTCCTGCGCGACATGGGCGTCAACTGGGTCGAAGCTCCGCGATTGGTTCGCGGGCTTGATTACTACACGCGTACCACCTTTGAGTTCACCCACCCGCTGCTTGGAGCGCAATCGGGTATTGGCGGTGGTGGTCGATATGACGGATTGATGGAATCCCTCGGTGGTGCAGCCATGTCTGGAATTGGTTTCGGGCTGGGCACCGATCGAACCCTGCTCGCATGTGAAGCCGAGGGCTTGGTCATTGGGCCACAGCACTTAGTAGACGTGTTCATCGTGGCGATCGGTGAACCGGCGCGCCATATCGCTGCGGCACTGCTCACGCAATTGCGCTCCTTGGGAATTCGTTGCGACATGGCATTTGGTGGCCGCAGCGTGAAGGCCGGCATGAAAGCTGCCGATCGATCGGGTGCCCCTCGAGTGATCATCATCGGAGATGACGAACTTGCGGAAGGCTCCGCCCAGATCAAGAACATGGAATCGGGGGAGCAGTCCAAGATCCCCCTCGCTGAAATTGCTGCTGCACTCAGCAAGGCAAGATAGGGCTCCCCGGCACGCTGCCGGGTTCACAGAGGAGTACGTGTGTATAGATCCGTGGGTGCTGGAACCCTTCGTAAGGCTGATGTGGGTTCTGAAGTAACCCTGGCCGGTTGGGTCGCCAGCCGCCGCGACCATGGTGGCGTGGCCTTCATCGATCTCCGCGATGCGAGCGGACGAGTTCAGGTAGTGATCAAAGACGCTGCCGCCGCGCACTCCCTCCGTGATGAGTTCTGTATCCAAGTTGTCGGTCAAGTGGA
Organism: Actinomycetota bacterium; assembly: GCA_046047295.1. GTDB lineage: Bacteria > Actinomycetota > Actinomycetes > S36-B12 > S36-B12 > VGCC01. The sequence continues at coordinate 7,564 of JBJOIE010000233.1, forward strand.
CGAGCGTCCAGCCGGAAATGAGAACGCAGATATTCCCACCGGCGAGATTGAGGTCAACGCAGATTCGGTGAAAGTTCTGTCCACGTCGGCCCCATTACCTTTCCCCATTGATGATCGAATTCAGGTGGGTGAGGAGGCGCGCCTTCGTCACCGCTATCTCGACCTGCGGCGCAGTGGGCCTGCACAGGCGATGCGCCTGAGGTCTCGGGTAAATCGCATCGCCCGAGAAGTGCTCTTCGACCGCGACTTCGTGGAAATTGAGACTCCGACTCTCACTCGTTCAACTCCTGAAGGTGCACGTGATTTCCTTGTGCCGGTTCGATTGAAGCCTGGCCATTGGTACGCCCTGCCTCAGTCACCGCAACTTTTCAAGCAGTTGTTGATGGTGGGTGGGCTCGAACGCTATTTCCAGATTGCGCGCTGTTATCGCGATGAGGATTTCCGAGCGGATCGCCAACCTGAGTTCACTCAACTCGATATTGAGATGAGTTTTGTTACACAGCCCGACGTCATTGAAGTGGGCGAAGCCGTTGTTCGTGCCCTGTGGCAAGACAGTCTCGGCTACACCATCGGCGAGATCCCGCACATGACCTACGGGGAAGCGATGCGCCGATTTGGATCCGACAAGCCGGACTTGCGCTTCGGTATCGAGTTGACCGATCTCACCGCTTACTTCTCTGAGACTCCATTCCGAGTATTTCAGGCTGAGTACGTGGGTGCCGTGGTGATGCCCGGTGGCGCTGACCAACCGCGACGACAATTCGATGCCTGGCAAGAATGGGCCAAGCAGAGGGGCGCGAAGGGATTGGCTTATGTCACCGTCGATGCGGATGGAACGCTCGGGGGTCCCGTTGCTAAGAACATTTCTGATGCTGAGCGTGACGGGCTTGCTGCTGCTGTAGGTGCCCAGCCCGGTGATGCAGTGTTCTTCGCAGCCGGGCGAGCGAGCGATGCGCGAGCGCTGCTTGGGGCCGCCCGCGGTGAGATAGCAGATCGGCTAGGGCTGATAGATCCATCGGAATGGTCCTTCGTGTGGATCGTTGACGCGCCAATGTTTGAGCAGGTGGAGGATGATCAGGGCAACCTGGTGTGGACGGCTGTGCACCATCCATTTACCTCCCCGAATTCTGATTGGATTGATTCCTTCGAATCCGATCCGGGAAATGCGCTCGCCTGGGCCTATGACCTAGTGTGCAACGGTAATGAAATCGGTGGCGGTTCCATCCGTATTCACAACGCCGATGTACAGAAGCGTGTTTTCACACTTCTCGGGCTCAGTGATGAAGAGGCCAATGAGAAGTTCGGCTTCCTCCTCGACGCATTTCAATATGGGCCACCACCACATGGCGGAATCGCCTTCGGTTGGGATCGCATCGTGATGTTGCTTGCTGGGGCCGAATCTCTCCGCGATGTCATCGCTTTCCCCAAAACGGGTGGGGGTCACGATCCACTCACGGGTGCCCCCACTCCCATCACGGCTCAGCAACGCAAGGAGGCTGGCGTGGATGCTAAGCCAACAGATGGGAAGGCGAACCTCGAGGGATCGGCAGACAAGCCATCAGCTGCTCATGAGTCTGTTTGAGATCGAGTCCTCACATCGCGGTGCGCCGCTGGCCGTTCGAATGCGCCCGAGATCCCTTGACGAAGTTGTTGGTCACGCTAGCGCGGTAGGGGCGGGTTCCCCATTGCGAAGACTCATCGAGTCGCCCGATGCGAACGTCTCGGTCATTTTGTGGGGTCCACCTGGATCAGGCAAGACCACACTGGCTCATCTCGTTTCTCGCAGCCTCGGGCGGGAATTTGTCGAGTTGTCGGCGGTGAATGCTGGAGTAAAAGATGTGCGCACGGTGATTGACGGAGCCAAGGACCGGCTTGCCATGCACGATCGCGGCACCGTGGTGTTCATTGACGAGGTTCACCGTTTTAGCAAGACCCAACAGGATGCGCTCTTGCCAGCGGTGGAAAACGGATGGATCACGCTCATCGCAGCGACTACGGAAAATCCGAGCTTCTCGGTAGTTGCTCCCTTGCTCTCTCGCAGCGTCTTGGTCACCCTTGGTGGCTTAAGTGATAGTGATGTTGCAACCCTGATAGATCGCGCCTGCACGGATGAGCGCGGACTCGCTGGTCGCATTGAGTTGGCGCCGGATGCGAGGGACGTCCTTGTTCGCTTCAGCGGTGGGGATGCGCGGCGCGCCCTCACTTCACTCGAGGCGTGTGCAAGTGGCAGAGCTGAAGGTGATGTGATCACGGATGCGGACGTCGAAACTACCTTGCAATCAGCGAGCATTCGATATGACCGCGATGGGGATCAGCATTACGACGTCATCAGCGCCTTTATCAAGAGTGTCCGTGGGAGCGATCCAGACGCGGCCTTGCATTACCTCGCGAGGATGATTGCTGCGGGTGAAGATCCGCGGTTCATTGCTCGGCGGTTAATGATCCTTGCGAGTGAAGATATTGGTCTCGCCGATCCGAGCGTGCTACCGGCCACGGTTGCTGCAGCCCAATCGGTGGCAATCGTGGGGTGGCCTGAGGCTCGCATCATCTTGGCTCAGGTAACCATTCACGCAGCCCTGGCACCGAAGTCGAACTCGGTTGTTAAAGCCATTGATGGAGCACTCGCGGATGTCAGGCGTGGTGGTATCGGTAGCGTTCCCGCGCATTTGCGCGATGCCCACTATCCCGGGGCCCGAACCCTGGGTCATGGTGCAGATTACGTCTACCCTCATGACCTGCCCGAGGGCGTGGCTGCTCAGACATACCTGCCGGAGGAATTGTCAGATGCGCGGTACTACGAACCGAGTGCCCACGGCGCTGAGTCACGTTGGGGTGAGGTCCATGAGCGGGTGAAGAAATTGCGCAGAGGCCCGCATCAGTAGGCTCACGCCATGCGCAGAATGGTCTGGGCCACAATCGGTGCGGCCGGTGGGATTTACGCCTACCGCAAGGGTCAACAGTGGTGGATAACCGCCCGTGAGCAGGGCGCTACGTTGACCGCGCAGCAATTAGCAATGAATGCAGTTGCGATGGCAAGTAATGTTCGCAACACCCTGGCTAAGGCGAATGCCACCTCCGAGGTGATTGCCATGCGTATTCCAGGAAGTGCGGCCGCGCGAGTGGTGCAGCGGGGAGGAAATGATGGACTCCGCTGAAATCCGGAGCCGATTCCTTCGATTCTTTGCCGATCGCGGCCATCAAGTTGTGCCTTCGGCTTCATTGCTTCTCGATGATCCCACCCTGCTATTTGTGAATGCGGGAATGGTGCCGTTCAAGCCGTACTTCCTCGGAGAAGCACCACCCCCGTATCCACGGGCAACCAGTGTGCAAAAGGTGGTGCGCACCTTAGACATTGAAGAAGTTGGCAAGACCACACGGCATGCGTCCTTCTTCCAGATGGCAGGGAACTTCTCCTTCGGCGATTACTTCAAGGAAGGCGCAATTCCGCTGGCCTGGGAATTGCTCACCAAATCCATCGCTGATGGTGGATACGGATTCGATCCCGAGCGGTTGTGGGTCACGGTGTACCTAGACGACGATGAGGCCATCGACATCTGGCACAAGTCAGTTGGACTCCCACTGGATCGCATTCAACGCCGTGGCATGGCCGACAACTTCTGGTCCATGGGAGTTCCTGGTCCATGCGGGCCTTGTTCGGAGATTTATTACGACAGAGGCCCTGAGCACGGGCGCGAGGGCGGACCGATCGCGGATGAGAATCGCTATCTAGAGGTGTGGAACCTCGTGTTCATGCAGTATGCACGCGGCGAGGGTCCAGCGAAGGAGGACTATCCGATCCTGGGCGAGTTGCCAGCAAAGAACATCGATACGGGCATGGGCCTCGAGCGCATGGCAGCGCTGCTGCAAGGCGTAGACAATATCTACGAGATTGACACAACGCGCGGAATCCTCGATCGCGCCAGCGAACTCACTGGAGCGCGATACGGGGCCAATGAGCGCCACGACATCATGTTGCGGGTTGTGGCCGATCATGCGCGCACGTGCGCATTCCTCATTGGTGATGGCGTAATTCCGGGTAATGAAGGGCGCGGGTACGTTCTGCGGCGCCTCATGCGTCGAGTGATTCGAAATATGCGCATGCTTGGCGCCCATGAGCCCACGATGGGTGAACTCGTGGATACCACCATCGCGGTGATGGCGCCGCAGTATCCCGAACTAAATGATGAGGCTCGGCGGATCAAGACCGTCTCGATCAATGAAGAAGCTGCATTCCTACAAACATTGCGTAATGGCATGACCTTGTTTGAAACCGCAGCTACGAAGGTTCACTCTTCGGGCAGTTCGGTGCTCCCAGGGGCAGAAGCTTTCGCATTGCACGACACCTATGGCTTTCCAATTGACCTAACCCTCGAGATGGCTGCCGAGGCTGGGCTCAGTGTTGACGAGGACGGATTCCGCTCCCTCATGAAGCAGCAGCGCGAGCGCGCTAAGGCAGATGCGGTCGCGCGAAAGTCAGGATTCGCCGCCACCACGGCCTACCGTGAAATTCTTGAGGCTGGCGGAAGCACTCGATTCCTGGGCTATGAGCACGCGGTACTTGATTCGGGCATCGTTGGCTTGGTACGCGATGGCGAGGCCGTTCCGGTGGCAAGCCAAGGTGATCACGTTGAGGTGATCCTCGGAAGTACCCCCTTTTACGCGGAAGCAGGTGGGCAACTCGGTGATCATGGCCGGTTGATCGCGTCTTCTGGCTCGCTGGTGGAAATTTACGATGTTCAATCACCGGTACCCGGCCTCTTCGTGCATCGTGGCGAAGTTAAGGCGGGGGAGATCACGGTTGGGGAAACCGTGGTGGCTGAGGTGGACGTGGAACGGCGCAAAGCGATCTCACGCGCACACACCGCCACCCACATGATCCACCGAGCCTTCCGCGAAAAACTGGGGGATACCGCCACACAGATGGGCTCTGAGAACGCGCCGGGCCGATTGAGGTTCGACTTTCCAAGCCCTGAGCCAGTGGCCCACGGCGTACTTGCTGAGGTTGAAGAGCGCGTCAACTCATTGCTCATTGAAGATCTCAGTGTCCACGCAGAACTCATGTCCCAAGAGCAGGCCCGCGCGATGGGGGCCATGGCACTCTTTGGTGAGAAGTACGGCGACGAGGTGCGCGTGGTTTCGGTAGGCGACTGGGCGCATGAACTCTGCGGTGGCACACACGCGCAGAGCTCTGGGCAACTAGGTGTAGTCACGTTCTTATCTGAAGGCTCGATCGGTGCCGGAGTGCGCCGTGTCGAAGCGCTTGTGGGTGTGGACGCATATCGCCACCTGGCTCGCGAGCATGTTCTCGTCTCACGTCTGAGCGAGGTGGTGAAAGCGCCCGCTGATCAACTCGTAGATCGCATCGAACGAACCATTGGATCGCTCAAAGATGCGGAGAAGGAGATCGCGCGATTCAAGAGCTCCCAAATGCTGGCCAATGTGGAAGGCATAACCGGTGAAGGTTCGGACATCGGCGCAATCCGATTGTGGACGTTCGCAGCACCAGCCGGTGTCAGTGGTAACGAGCTGCGAGAACTGCTTTTGCACGCGCGAGGCCGAATCAACAAGGACATTGCTGCCGTCATCTACGCCACCGCGGTGGCCGATGGCAAAGTCTCGGCACTTGTTGCATGCAATGACCTCGCTCGGGAGCGAGGCTTCAGCGCAAAGAGTGTCCTGGAGGTCGCGGTGCAGGCGCTTGATGGTCGTGGCGGTGGCAAGGATGATTTTGCGCAGGGTGGTGGCTCAGATCCTGCATTGGTGGAAGCTTCAGTAGCGGCGGTTCGCATCTATTGTGAGGAGCGTGCTCGCGGATAATGCGAATGGGAGTTCGGTTCGCATTTGATGTGGGGTCCGCCCGAGTGGGAGTTGCGCGCTGCGACCCATCCGGCATCCTTGCGTCGCCCCAGGAATTCATCGTTGCTTCGGAGCAGTCAATTGTCGAGGCGGCAGACTTGGTGTCTGATTCCGGGGCCATTGAAGTGATCGTGGGATATCCAGTAGGGCTATCTGGCAAGCCGGGAGCGGCGGCTGAGGCGGCCAAGACATGGGCGACACGCCTAGCGGAACAGATATCCATCCCGGTGCGTCTGGTGGATGAAAGGCTATCGACCACACAGGCGAATCGCGCTCTGCAGCAGCAGGGCTCCAATTCGCGCCAATCGCGGGCGCGAATCGATAGTGCTGCTGCGGCCGTGGTTCTCCAATATGCGCTCGATGCTGAACGCGCAGGTGGTCAGCCCATCGGCGAGGTGCTTGCGCCGCATAAATGAGGAGGGCAGATGACCGAATTCGATGAGATGTTCACGGATGAGGATCTGCCCCGTTCTCGGAACCGTGGGGCATTTGGCAAGCGCTTCACAACCATCGCAATCGTCTTGCTGTCCATCGTCACCGTGTTTACGGTGTGGCGCACACTTGGTGGGGGATCAGCGCCAACCGATTATGAAGGTTCGGGTACTGGCGAAGTGGTTGTTGTGGTCAACCGAGGCGACAGTCTCACCACCATCGGGCAGAAGTTGCAGGAGGCGGGTGTGGTGCTGACCGCGGATGCCTTCATTGAAGCAACGAGCGCCAATGATCGTTCGAGCTCGCTGGGCCCTGGCAAGTACACGCTTCAGGAACAAATGAGTGCGGTGAGCGCCCTCAACCTGATGCTCGATCCACAATCTCGCGCTGAGAGCCGTTTGGTGCTTCCGGAGGGACTGCGCCTTGATCAGTCGCTAGCGGTGATGTCCGAGGCCACTGGATTGCCGCTCACCGATTTTGAGAAGGCCATTGAGGATCCAGCTGAACTCGCGCTGCCTCGATGGGCATCCAATCGTGTTGAGGGTTTCCTCTTCCCGGCCAGTTATGACCTTGCAGGAGATGAAAGTGCTTTAGAGGTGGTCAACACCGCCGTGACGCGGTTCGATCAGGCAGCAGCAACCACTGACTTGGTGGCACGTGCCCGTGATGCCGGGCGTGATCCCTATGAAGTACTCATCGTTGCCTCACTGCTGCAAGCTGAAGTCTTACCCAACGATTTCGCCAAAGCTGCCGCAGTTGTTTATAACCGCCTGGAGCAAGACATGCCCCTGCAATTTGATTCGACCGTGTCTTATGCCCTTGGAATTACGGAATTGCAGTTGGACGCTGAGCAATTGGCCACGGATTCCCCTTACAACACCTATCAGGTGAAGGGTCTGCCACCTACTCCCATCAACTCTCCAGGCGAAGCGGCCATCGAAGCGGCACTTGCGCCTGCGAAGGCGAAGTGGCTTTATTTCGTGACTGTTGATCCGATCACCAGAGAAACTAAATTTGCGCGCAATTATGACCGCTTCTTGAAATTGAAGAAGGAATACCAGCAGAACATTGCGCAGGATTAAAGTGGTTCACCGCGCTGCAGTTCTTGGCTCACCTATCGCACATAGCCTTTCGCCGGTGCTCCACCGGGCTGCATATCGTGAACTCGGACTCGATTGGGAGTACGAGAAGATAGAAGTTGGCGAATCTGAATTACCTGCATTCCTTCTTGGCTGCGATACCTCGTGGGTCGGTCTTTCGCTCACGATGCCCCTGAAAGCGAGAGCATTGGCGCTCGCGAGTTCAGCAACTGATGTAGCCCAGCTCACGGGCGCTGCGAACACGCTCATTCCTGTTGTGGAGGGAGGTTCCCCGATACGGTGGCACGCAGATAACACTGATGTTTATGGGATCGTTGCTGCGGTATCCGAAGTTGCACCCGATGAGAGTTATCACACGGCTTTGATTCTCGGAGCTGGCGCGACCGCTCGCAGTGCAATCGCAGCCGCAAAGGATTTGGGAGTGCGCGCTGTACACGTGGCCGCGCGTAAGCCAGGTGTTGCAGCCGCAGTGGCCGAACTTGGCACACACCTCGGGCTTGAGACCAAAACCCAAGATCTCCGGCCTAATTGGCATGGTGCGGATCTGGTGATCTCGACCGTGCCACCCGATGTGGGTGCCGATTGGGCGGTGAAGGTTCCAGTCAATCCACGGAGTGTGCTCTTGGACGTGACGTACGCGCCGTGGCCAACACCACTGGCAGAGGCTTGGGTAGGGCCAGTGGTTCGAGGACATTCGATGTTGTTGTGGCAGGCGGCAGAACAGGTACGTCTGATGACTGGCATGGAGCCTCCCGTGGCTGCAATGCGTGCTGCGCTGGATGCCGCGCTCCGCTAATTCCACAGGAACTCATCCACAGGGCTCCCAACATCCTCGCCTTGCCCTGGCCCAGATATTTAGTCTCATCCGGTGACATCGGAATTCGCTGCACATGCCCTAGTCCTGGCTGCCTGGCTGGTTCTGGCGGTTCACCTTGCCGTACTTTCTTGGATCGATTTTCGGCAGCACCGGCTTCCCAATCGCTGGGTTGCCAGTGCGGGCATCTTTGGGATCACCATGCTCACTGCGGCTGCCTATCTAAGCGGTGACTTTCATCCACTCGGCCGAGCAGTGCTGGCTGGATTCATGGGGAGTGCCGTAATGCTTTTGGCGAATGCACTGGGCGGGTTGGGAATGGGGGATGTCAAGTTGGCTGCGGTACTCGGCTTGTATTTGGGCTGGCTGTCATGGACCGCGGCTTTTGCCGGCCTGTGGTTGGCCTTCGCGTTCGCCGCGGCCACGGTTCTCGTCAAGGCTCTCGGTAGTCGAGACTCCTGGCGCAGGGCTATTCCCTTTGGGCCATTTCTGAGTGCCGGAACACTTGTTGTGGGTACATTTCTTGCCATCGGCTTCTAGTGTCCTACGCACGCGGTGCCCTCATCGCATCGCCTCTCTGAGAAGATCACCCCATGGTTCGTTGGCTTACGGCAGGGGAATCCCACGGTGAGGCCCTCGTGGCGATCGTCGAGGGGCTGCCCGCGGGTATCCCCATCACCACGGCAGACATAAGCGAGCAACTTGCCCGCCGTCGGCTCGGTGCTGGGCGAGGTGCCCGGATGAAGTTTGAACGTGATGCGCTCCGAATATTGGGCGGCGTGCGCCATGGGCAAACCATGGGTGGTCCGATTGCATTGGAAATTGGCAATAGTGAATG
>JBJOIE010000234.1:0-13596 GCA_046047295.1 Actinomycetota bacterium
ATGCCAATAGTGAGGAATGAAGATCATGCGCATGCCGTTGGCCGTGCCATCCCATGCCCCGTAGCGTGCATCGACCTGTGCCTGTGCGACAGACACGGGGAAGGTCGGGCTGGTCGACCAGCCGAGGAAGGTCGATCCCTCCCTTGTGCACGTCGGCACGGACACCCATTGCGGAGTCACTGTGACCGATGTGCCAAGTGGATTACCTGAGGCATCTGTGGCCGTGGAGCACGCTGCGCCGAGGGGCGTCTGGAACGTGACCGTCTGCGGAGTGGGTGCGGCAAGAGTTGATGTCTGTGAGGACGTCGGGACAATGACCGTGATCGTCGAGTGATAGTTCGTGCTGCTGATGTTGACCCCGATGGTGAACGTGCCTGAAGCGATGATGGTGAATGTGGCAGAGGAACTAGCAGCGATGAAGCCGGGTTCACCTGATCCCGACAGGCCGGACGCCGTGACGACTCCGCTGTAGCCGTCAAAGGCGCCATAGCCTGTAGCGGTTCCAGTTGTCGCTTTGAATAAGCAAGGGGGCAGCGTGCTCGTGTTGGTGATCTGGAAGGTATCGCCAACTTCACCGGTGAAGGTGTAGTCCAAGCCACCATCTCCCGTTGTTGTGCCGCAGTCAGCGCTGTAGACGGCCGGGGAGGCACTGGCGGCGTGGGCGGGGGGGCGTTAGAGAGCCCATCGTGGCAATGCCGAGTACAAGGCTCATGGCGAAAGCGCGAACGTTCACTTGACTCCTTGCCTTGGGTGAAATGCCGGGTGGGAACGGTTGAATAAAGACAGTATGCGCACGAGTAGGTAACGGCGCCCAGTCGCTGCTTGAGCAGGGCGCAAATGCTGAAGACTTTGGCAATAGGTTCAGGCACGGACCGATGTCAGGTGAGGCAATGAACGAATGAGGGGTCCCGAAGAGACTCTTCGGGACCCCTCACCAGGGTGTGACGGACTCAGGCGTGATGAGTCATGTCGCGGTGGTTGATTACTTCGCCGCCACCGCAGTCAATCCCCAGGCGCGGGAATCGGTGGGGAAGCCCGCCTTGGCGAGATCCACGGTTGTCACCGGAGTGGTGCCCAGCGTTCCATCCGCATTGATCTTGTAGCCCACGATCACGTTGCCGTTCGGGTTCGTGTTCGACGGTGTTTGATTGACGCGCTGCATGGAGACGTAGAAGAACTTGTCATCCGGGCTGAGCGTGGGGTGGAAAGCCGTACTTCCGGCTTGCGTGGCACCACGATCGTTCACGAAGTCCTCGGTGCCGTTATTGGGCAGACTCACACGTTGGATCAAGACGGGCTTTAGCGCGTTCTTTCCGGAAATGTCGTAGACCTCGATCGAGGAGCCGACATCCGTAGTCCCCGGCTTGGCCAGGTTGCTGATCTGGTAGAGGCGGGTGCCTGCTTGATTGGTGCGCAGCCAGCACACGTCGACGCTGTCGCTGTCCACACGCGTGACATAGGAAAGTCGACCTGCTTCGTCATACGTCATCACACCTACGCCGTTATTGATGACGGTGTCTGTGTAGAGGATGCGCTTCTTCGGGTGAGCCCAGCTATTGAGCGGAATGTTAGGAACTGTTTCGCCTGCAACCGGTGGCAAATTGAACTGACCGGTAGGCGCCAAGGCACCGCGCTTGCCTACAGCCAGGGACTGGATATCGCCATTCACCTGGTCAGATTCAGCCCAGCGTTGGTTGCACGTCACACCATCCGGGCAGGGGAAGACGGCATCCACTCGGAAGTTGTTCACAAAGAGGACGTCACCCACATAAGGGAAGAGGACCTGGGTGGGCAGATTTCCGGTGCCGACGCCGTACACGGCCGGAGCGACATCCGCGGTGGCCGCTTGAGTCAGCGCGCCGTTCGCGGCGATTCGGAATGTGACTATCGATGGCTTGCCGGACTTAAGCAGGTCTTGTCGAGCCGGATCCTCATTGCGGTTGGAGACAGCCAACAAGGTGCCTGCAGGATTGACCGACAAAGAGTTCGGGTTGATCCCACCGGACTTGAAGGGGGAACCCGGCACCTTGATCAACTTGCCATCGTCGCCCACGCGGAAGGCCGCAATCGTGTCTGAGTGACCATTCACCGTGTACACGAACTTGCCGTTCGGTGTGGACACAACGGGTGTGTCGTTGTCCATGGGGCCCAACTTGGCGTTACCAATATTCACGCCCGGGATGTAGCCGTTATCGACACCGGTGCCGCCCGTGCGCACCTGACCCTGCTTGAGCGGAGTGAGTTTGCCATTGGGCCAGATCGCAAAGCCAGCTAGGTCATTTGAGCCCTGGTCGATGTCGTTGGTCGAGGTATAGAGGTAGCCGGTCGGCGCTGCCTTGCTCGAGTGATCGTCGGCAATAGCACCTCCGGCCGACAGTACCGTTGCTGCCGCGGTGGCACTCACGACGAATGAAGCGAGAAGCCCCCGCTGCCTACGTGATGTCATGTCATATCCATTCTTTTTTCGATATCGGGAATCGCGCAATGTCCCGCCTGCCTGATTTGCACGTTACCCAGACATATGGAGGTTTCACAATCTGATGGGCTTCAATCCTTGTCCCATGTTCTGGGCGATTTGACTAATGAGCGAGCTCAGGCAGGAGATCGAGGGGTAGCGGTAGATCTCGAGGATCACTTTGTGCCAACTGCATAAGTGACCGAACCTGTTGAGCGGTTCCCGGCAGCGCTCGCACTCGTTCAAACACTCGTGAAGATTGGGGGTCAGCGAAGTCATCTGCGCGAAACAGCAATGCTTCAGCCCCCGAAGCGGTGTATTCCCAAAGCGATGGATCCTCCTGCAAGCATGCGAGGGCGGTGTCCAGGGCGATGAAGGAGAAGGAGTCGAGGTTTGGCCCGAAGAGCCGCAACTCCGCACGCATTGGGTGCTGGAAATTGCCGTGCCCCGCTTCCAGCGGGCCCAGATGTGCAATGGATGTGGAGAAGTATGCGTCGTAATCGATGAGGCGAAGCGCCCCGTCCGATTGAACATGAATATTGAATGTGTGGAGGTCACCGTGGGCGATTCCCACCTCGTGCAGTGCATGGGCGCACGCTCGCAACTCGCGTCGCAGGCGAATGAGCTCTTCGACATCTCTATGAGTCTTCTCAAGGTGAATGCCGAGCGGATCACCGCTCACCCAATCCATTCTGATGGCAGGAAAATCACGACCATTCAGTCCCAGTCCCTGCTCCAGCCACGTGAACGGAGCAAGAGGAGTTGGGAATTCGGCGCCGAATTGGTTGTTAAGCCCCATCATTCGCTCGGCGAATGTAGGTCGATCCTTCAAGAGGCAGCGAAGGGCGTAAGTCCGCTCATCCGAGATCACTTTGAAGGTCAGTGAAAAGCCACCCATTCGCGCGAGGGGTACTCCTATGGGCGAGAGTTCAACCGTCCCTCGGGCGAGCACCGGGTCAAGGACCGTGACATCCGGTGCTTGAAGCGCGTGAAGGTACTGCTCAACGGTGGGAAACTTCATGGTTTGGAGGGTGCTTCCGGACGACGACGAGCGAATATCGGTCCGTCACTCCCGACCTCCACGGTATGGAAGCGCACCGGGCCGAAGTCGGTACCGATCCCGGCGAGTTCCCTCAGCGGGTGGTCATTGGCCGCACGTTCCTCGAGGCGATCAGTGAAGTGGTGGACAACGGGCGGAAAGGTTCGGGGATGCTCGGCGCACCAACCGGTGAGTTCCGTCAGGAGTGCTTGGGCCATGGGAAATGTGGCACGCGGTCCACTACTCACAGGCTCAACCCAAACCGGATCGCGAACCACGCGCGTATGTGCGCAAGCTGCCGATCCCTTGAATGTGACGTTGAGTGGTTGAAGGCGTCGAACGCTGGCTTGCAGCGTAGAAAGCGGAATCAGGCCCGGGACTGGCAGCACTTGCACTGGAGTGTCACCGATATGGCCGAAGGCGATGACGCGAAAATCGTCTCGCACAGAATTGCCTCGAGTGCACTTGATGATGAGTTGCAGCAGGCTCTTGTTGACCTGCGAAGCCACGTATTCCGCCTTGGTTCGACCGGACTGCATTCGCAGCGCCATATGTTCGGATTGGTCGATGAGGACCGCATGCACAGACGGCGGCCGAAAAGAAGTGTGCACAGCATCTCCCCCCTGGGCGCCAAGGATCTAAACACACGACCGGAAACGACGGAGGGGAGTTGGGTTCCCCCGCGAACCCAACTCCCCTCCAAGGCGATTTACCAGGTGGGCTGCCGCGTTGGATTTGCGGGGTAGGGGTCCGCGGCACCATCCTGCGAATCGCACTTCGATCCGCCGGCAACGAGTTCGAGGTAAGCGTCGGGCAGTTCTCCATCGACAAATCCGATTTCGATCGCGCCATCAACCTCGCGGGCGACGATGTCCCATTCGGCCGGGACCTTCATGCCGGTCTCGGCAGCGATGGTTGCACTTGCATCTGCGAGCAGGCGCTCGCGAAGGGCTGAATCCGTTCCGGCGCGCTCGATGAGTGCATCGATGGCGTCTTGGGGCTTGGCACTCATTGTGTACCTCCAGGTGAGAAGTTGCTTGCTTTAAGAGGTTAGGTCCGCGTTCGACAACTGTCACGTTCCTGTGGCTAAACCGCAAGAGTTTCGAGGAAACTTCATGATTAGCGGTCAGAAAGAACCCTGGGGGCGCCCGGGAAGTCCTCCAAGACGACTCGTCCTTTAGGAAGTACCTGGACGTCGAAGATCTCTTTAGCGACCGAATCGAAGATCATCCCGCCCGTGACGTTCCCCGTGGCCAAATCAACGAGGCAGATGCCGCAGTTCCCCGGGCTCTTTTGCGCTGCAACAGGCAGGCTCTCCATCACCGTCTCCCGAATCTTGGAGAAGCCCACGATCGCGTAGCCACCGAGGAATGCGAGCCCCCTACCGAAGCCTGGAACTTGCGCTATCGGCGTTACTGATCCGGTAGTCACGTCAATGCGTGACAGGGTATTCCTCCCTGATTCGAGCACCCAAAGTTTGTCGTCATGCCAGCGGGGTGAGTGCGGCATGGCCAAGCCCTGTGCAACTACGCCCCCACTCTTCATGTCCAGTACAACTCCGGAGCTGCCCCCGGTTGTTCGCCAACCATCCTTTGTGTCTGTGGCCGCGAGAGCAGTAGCGAAACGAGGTTCGCCTCCCACCATTGCAAGGCCATTGAGGTGGCACCGATCTTCGGCAACGATTTCGCTTATGAACTTCGGCTTCCAAACTGGCACGAAAGAGCAACTTGGATCTGCTCGGCAGATGGCGTTGTATTGGGTGTTGCAGAAATACAGGGAACCGTCAGCGGCGTAAGCCATCTCGTGCATGAGCACGTCACCGGTGTAGGTATGAGCCGTCACGGAGTAAGTCGCATCTTCGGAGGCGATACTCTTCTCCAGATACAGGATCGATTCGTGAATACCAATCGTTAGCCGCTCAGGGTGACCATCCCGGTGATCGAACGCCAAACCCATGGGGACGTACATCCACGGGTACTGCGTGTCGACCGTCGTGCCGTCGGCGCTGATGAGGATCGTGTAGCCGGACTGGTATGTGGTAACTGCGATGACGTGGCCACTTTCGGAGAGGAGTTTCCTCAATGCGGGCGTATGCACTGAGTACCGTGGAGCCTGTTCGGGAGTTGGGTTCTGAAGAACCGGGAAATCGAATGTGTGGGCTGGGAGTTGTGGCCATCGAAACTCTGGACAACGCTGTAGGCAGAGTTCACGGAGAGCGGAGTCAAGCAGGGAGAGGGAATCAAGGTGCGGAACCACGCTTTGCCAGACATCGGCAAAGTCGGTCGTCGAAGGCGGGAGGGGAACAGGCACCCATCGTTCGACATCCAGCGCAGAGAGGGTGCTCACGAGCGTTTGAGCGCTCACTACCCACAGACGAATCCAGTTCGCCCGGTCACTTTGAGCACTCGCCCCTGAAAATGCAGTGATGTCGTGATGAGCTCTTCTAAGGTCGTGTATCAATGTTGTGAGCGGGTTTCCTACCTCGAGCATGAAGGTGATGTCGTGATCCGCTATGAGCTCAGCCAGACTCCCGGACCCATCGAGTACTTCACCCGACATGGATATGACTACACGCTTCATGGTGCCTCTGGGCAAGGGTCTTGGTGCAGTGAATCCAAGTCGCGCCTCACTCGAATGCCCATCCAATGGGTTCCCTTCGCGGCGGATGCAACGCTGCGCTTGTAGTCGTTGACGGGGTCACCGTTGTCTCGAAGCCACGACAGAACTGAGTGCCCCCGAGCGAATTCCATCTCAAGTACTCGGGAAAACACCGCTAGGCGAAGGTGGGTGAGGCGACGTGGGTCATCGGCGAATATGGCGGGATGAATGATCACTATGGGAATGCTGCTCACATTGGAGCTGATACGCATGACGGGAGCCCAGCCCACAGTTTCGTCTCCCCGCCGAATCACTGCACTATGCGTCAAGTCAATTCGCGAATCAGCCACTATCGCCGGACCATCCGGGCGAAACGAGGCAAGCACGTCGTGATCAATCAGAGATGCATCCGCAGTCACGGTGAAGTCGTTGGGAAGGCGAATCTGGCGACGCTCTCCAAATGGCAGCAGCAGTCCAATCCAGCCAACACTTTCCGGTCCCGGTGAGTGCGTCGCAAAGATGGCCTCTATTCCAACATTGCCCTCAAACCGCAGGTACACCTCTTCGTCAGCGGGGCCGTCGACTAGGAGTCGGCGCTGAAGCTGAGTCGTCGCCACTGCCGCATGAACACGAGCACCGAATTCGCGCTGCACTGTGTAGCGCCGGGGCTCATTGCGAAGGACGATCAGTGGCTCATCGTTCGGGTCTATTGGGACGTTACTCGTGGAGCTCGGTGCGATCATGAGGTCTGGGCAGCCACTTTTGCAAGATAACTGCTGATCCGGTCGCTCACTGCTGCGACACCGTCAATGGATACCCGACCGCAGACATCGCCGGCCACGCCAACGGCCGTCGCTCCAGCGTTAAGCCAGTCGGCCGAGTCTTCAGGAGTTGCACCGATCCCTCCTGTCACCTGCATACGAAGCCCTGGGTAAACGATCTGGAGAGCTTCTATGTACCCAATGCCCACCGTCGCGGCGGGAAAGACTTTGATGATCGGCGCAGAAAGTGAGTCGTAGACCTCCGTAGGCGTCATGGTTCCGGGAATCGGGGTTATTCCACGCGATAATGCAGTGGACACCAGCTCTGGAAATGTTGCGAAGGACAGCACGAATTTGGCGCCTGCATCGGCTGCTTGTTCCACGTGTGCAGCATTGCGCATTGTTCCGATCCCGACATAAATTCCCTGGGCGGTCAATTCCCGTGCTACGTCGAAGACCCCGGGCGTTGACGTGGTCAATTCGATAGTTGTGCAACCACCGGCGATCCAGGCGAGTGCTGTTTCTCGTGCTTCGTCTGGAGAAGGGTCCCTCAAGACCGGGATGATCTGCTGGGCGAGGAAGCGTTCCGCGGTTGGATCCAGATCGAGATTCGGTGACCCGTTCGATCGAACTGAATCAAGGTTCGCTGACGCATCGGAAGAACAGCCTGCTACTACCACCCCTGTGGATGCTGCGGCTGTGACGAGGAGTGATCGGCGAGTCAGTGACGGCATAGAAATTCCTCTAGGTGATGGAGCTTTGCACCCCAAGCGAATCCTGTTTGGTCTGTTGGGGCAACCGAATGTGAATTGCGACGCCGGAGAATGCACCTTTGGCGACATACTTCAGAGTTGATCGAGTACGAGGGGCGAGAGTGGCTCAAGACCTACCGAACAAGGAACCATGAGCAGCGTCCAATTGCGACCGGGAGGTTACGTGAGCACGCGCAATGTCGTTTCCATCGCGGTGGTGGCCACCATCATGCTCTTCCTGACGAGTTGCTCGGGGTCATCGAACGTGTCGGTGGAGACGTACGTCAATGGCTGGGCCAACTCAGAAGCTGTTCCTCTCCCAACCGACGAAGACCTCGTCGACGACATAGCGAGTGCCTATGCCTTCGGCGGTGAGGTAGCGAGTGCCCTTCCTGTCGCCGGAGAGCGATTTGGTTACAAGTTCGGTTGCGGGGCGGCGGTGTGCCCCTTCGCTGAACACATACCCCTGGTGGGGACTTTGTGGGAGCCCATGGTGGTGCCTGATGGTTCTCCCATCGATCAGGCCGAATGGGTGCGCGGATTCGCGGAGGGCGAGATGGCCTTTCGCCTTGATGCCGACATCACGGAACCAGTGACAGGCGAACAAGTTCGCGAACTCGTGAGCGACGTAGCTCCTTCCGCCGAACTTCCGGATTTCGCCTTCGGTTCGCGCCCCCTCAATGAAACGCCGATCCTGGATGTGATCGCCGACAACGGCATCGCGCGGGGATTGGTACTTGGGGAATTTCAACCTGTTGGGGAGATTGATGTGGATTCAATCGTCATGAGGGGAACGCGCGATGGCGTAGAGGTGCTCTCAGGCGATGCGCAGGATGTCACCGGAGGTAGTCATTGGGATGCTCTCGCGCTGGCGATTACCCTGCTCTTGGAGAACGGGCGCCCCGTCCAAGCTGGAGATGTGATCATCACAGGCACGATGGGAGATCCAACGCCCTTGGAGAAGGGGTCCTACAACCTCGACTTCGGTGACCTAGGCAGCGTCGGATTCACCGTGAACTGATACGCCCTTGGTCCGCACCTGAATCGAGAGGAGTCCGTTTCCCATGCACGTCACGCTCGCATCGCTCGAGGACATGGCGACCTTCAGCGGTTGGGCCGCAAATGAAGGCTGGCAACCGGGTCAGGGCGACTCCGAACCGTTTCATGGCGCCGATCCCCGGGGATTTCACCTGGGGGACATCAACGGAGAGACGGCGGCGTTGATCAGCGCCGTGCGATACGACACCTACTTTGCGTTCATTGGGTTCTACATCGTTCGTCGGGATCTCCGCGGGAGGGGCCTCGGTCACCGGATCTGGGATCACGGTCTTGCGACTGTGGACGGCCGCGTCCTCGGCCTCGATGGAGTCTTGGAGCAGGAAGATTCGTACTCTCAGGCCGGTTTCGAGCGATCCCACCTGACGACTCGCTACTCCGGATCGATCCACCACGTGAGAAACTCACTCGCTCACGCTCGTAGGGATCGAGTTTGTGATCTCGAACAATCAAAGATTGATCCGGAGTCCCTGATCGACTTCGATGCATTGCACGTACCGGATCGTCGATCATCCTTCATCCGCGGTTGGACGACGTCGAATCCCACGCGTCAAACCGTGGTGGCGCTCAATGGCGAACACATCTTGGGATACGCCACGGTCCGCCAGGTCCCAGGAGGCTCGAGGGTTGGACCCCTCTTCGCGGCGGACGACGAGGTAGCGGGGGAGTTGATACGTTGGTGCGTTGAGGTTGCGCACGCCTGGGGAGACACTTTCCAGATGGACATCCCAGACTTCAATCCAGGTGCGCGAGCGATTGTTGAGCGCCTTGACATGGCGCCCGGCTTTTCGTGTGTTCGCATGTATCGCGGAACACCACGTTCGATCCAGGCCAATGGCATTTACGCAAACACCACATTTGAACTGGGTTAGCCCACCATCTCTGTGTCACGTGATCTTGTGACGCTTCGATCGGCGATTGTTGTATTGATAGACGCCGCATTGGCCTCAAAGATGTGACGCAAGTGCAAGAATTCGTTACCTCTCAGCAGCCCCGGAGAAGGGAACTCGAGTCTGTGATCAAGCTCTATGGCGCCAATTGGTGTCCCGACTGCCGCCGCAGCAAAGCATTCCTTACCGAGCAAGGCATTCCCTTCGAATACATTGACTTGGAGAAAATTCCTGAGGCAACCGCCATCGTTGAAGAGCTCAACGATGGCAAGCGAATCATTCCGACGATCATCTTTGACGACGGCGAAATTCTGGTGGAACCCTCGAATGAGGAGCTCGCGGACAAACTTGAATTATCACGCCAGGCGATGGAACATACCTACGACGTCATCGTTGTCGGAGGCGGTCCAACGGGTCTGACCACCGCCATCTATACGGCACGGGAGAGCCTGCGCACGCTGGTGATAGAAGCCTCGGGCCTTGGCGGACAGGCCGGTGTGACGGAGAAGTTTGAAAATTATCCTGGCTTTCCCGAAGGCATTAGTGGGCGTGAATTTGCGACTCGGATCGTTGCGCAGGCGGAAAGATTTGGCGTGGAGCTCCTTCCAGCCGTGGGCGTTACGAGCGTACGTTCTGAGGGCACGTCGCTTGTGGTGGAGACATCCACGGGTGTCCACTTGCATGCCGGAGCGGTAGTGATCGCAACGGGCTCCACGTATCGGCGCACAGGTGCGGCTGGTGAAAGCGACCTCATCGGATCTGGTGTCCATTTCTGCGCCACATGTGATGGTCCGTTCTATCGTGGCGCTGCGGAGTTGCTCGTTCTTGGTGGGGGGAACTCAGGCCTGGAAGAAGGCTTATTCCTCACTCAATTCGCCGACCACGTCACTGTGCTTGAACGTGGCTCCTCCCTCATTGGATCGAAGATCTTGCAGGAGAGAGTGCTTGAACACCCCCGGATGGACGTTCAACTAGACACTCAGGTGACTGAATTCCTGGGTGATGATTCCGGCAAACTCACTGGTGTCCGACTTACGACGTCAGATGGCGCAACACGCGTCCACAGCGCGAACGGTGCATTCGTGTTCATTGGCTTGAAGCCCAACACGGGTTGGCTCGACGGTAGCCTTGATGCTGATCCTGGTGGCTTCCTCGTAACAAGTGAGGGTCTCATGACCAGCATGCCGGGAGTCTTCGCCGCCGGCGACGTCCGTCAGGGCTCAACCAAGCAGCTTGCCTCGGCCGTGGGGGAGGGGGCGGCTGCTGCGATCCAAGTGCGCCGGTACCTCGACGCGAAGGTGTCCCCCGGCACTTAGTGCTTCAAGTCAATGAAAATTCGACGCGTTACTTCATGAGTCTTACATAAGGCGCCTCGGGGTTTTCATGACGGGTGATTTAGAGGCGATGTTTGCCTAGGCTACAAAAGTGAAGTCTGAGACTACCTCTGAGCGTCGGCCTTCGAGCGCCGTCGATCCAGCTCGTCAGGGAGGTAAGGGCACGTCGCAAGCAAATGCGCTCTTTCGTGCAAAAGCGCTCGACCAGCTTGACGTAGCCACGGAGATCGATAACCAGCTCCCCCTAGCACCTCGTCGCACTTGGTTGATCCTCGCGGGCCTCGTGCTTTTGGCAGCCGCGGGAGTCCTGTGGGCCGCCCTGACGCCGAGTCAGACGAGTGTGAACGCGGTTGGTCGTGTGGTGGCGCCCGGAGGCGTGGCTCAGATCAGCACGATGGTGCCGGGAACCGTGGCCGCGGCTCCCATGAGTTCCGGGGAGTTGATCACCGCCGGTCAGCCCGTATTCACCATCATGAGTGCCAACGGAAATGTGGATGTCACCTCGATGTTGTCCGGCTCGGTTTGGCAACTCTTGACGCAGACAGGAGCTGGTGTCGAAGCCGGTGCGGTGCTGGCGACCGTGCTCCCTGAGGGGAGCAGCGAATCTGTGCTCCTTGTGGTTCCTGAGAGTCAGTCCTCAGGTGTTAGTGAAGGCCAGCGGGTAGTCATTGGTGATTCCCCCGTGGGCCAAGTCGCTGCTGTGAGCGCACCTCTACCAGCGGCCGAAGTGACCCCGAAAGTCGGTCTTCCCTTCAATTCGGATCAGCTCTACGTGATTGTCACGATCGCGTTGGACACGAGTTTGCCTGCGGGTTCTGAAGCCCAAGGGCGCATCATTCTGACGGAGAGTTCAGTGCTGGGTCGCTTACTTGGAGCGCGATAGCGATGGCAACGACGGCATCCGTGGAGTCCGCACCTGCGCGCTTTCCACGACGGCATCGCGTGCGCGTGGATTCCATCCAGCAACTCGAAGCGACCGAATGCGGTGCCGCAAGCCTGGCCATGATTCTTGGCAAGTACGGAACGCACATACCCCTTGAGGAACTGCGAATTGAGTGTGGCGTTTCGCGCGACGGATCTAACGCGCGCAACCTGACAAAGGCTGCGCGAAACTATGGACTAGAAGTTCGCGCGCTGCGCCGGGAACCAGAAGACCTGAAATCCTTGACCTTTCCCCTCGTGGTGCATTGGCGCTTCTACCACTTTCTGGTTGTTGAAGGCTGGTACGACGGCGGCTGGTATCTGAACGATCCAGCCGTGGGTCCGCGCCAATGCCCCAATGAGGAATTCGACACATCGTTTACCGGCATCGTCTTGCAGATGACTCCGGGCGCAGACTTCGTCCCGCAGGGGCGTCGCAAGGGTGTCGTGCCTCGGCTATTCGCTGCGGCCGGGCGCGTCAATTCTGCGATAGCGCTCGCCGCGGCCGTAGCACTGCTCCTCCTTGTCCCAACTGTTTTGATTCCGAGCATCATTAAGTTGTTTGGCAATTCCCTCGCCGGCGCGGTGGGGCTCGCCGCAGGTGTCGCAGCGGTCGGTCTACTGATCGCTCTTGTTATTCAGGCGGGATTGCTGTACTTGCAGGGATCCCTGTCCGTAAGGTTTTCGACGAAGATCTCTTTGCGTTTGGGATCTTCCATGGTCTTTCGCTTACTTCGGCTCCCGGCGGCCTTTCATGCTCAGCGCGGCGCATCAGTCATGGCTCAGCGGGCACTCCTTGCTGATCAACTGAGTCAAGGCGTATCCGCTGTCACGATTACCGCTGCTGCTGGTTTGCTCACGGCAACCGTGGCAGCCGTCGTGCTGCTCTTCGTTGATTGGTCCGCGGCACTCGTGGCAATAGCAATGGGCGTACTGACCGGTCTCGCTGTACGCAAAGCGTTGAGGCAAGCCAAAGACGAAGCGGCCAAGATAGTTGTCAAGTCCGTCGAAACGGGAGCAATTGTCGCTTCCTCTCTCGGTCAGATCGAATCAATCAAGGCCTCGGGCAATGAGGATGGCATCATCGCGCGTGGGCTCGCGGCCCAATACCGTCTTCTCGAATCGCAGCAGGCACTGGTCCAAAGAACCATGGTGATCAATGTCCTCCCAGGGTTGCTCACAGCGCTAAGCACGGTCCTCGTGGCACTCGTGGCTGCCGCCCGAGTGCCCTCTGGCCAGGTGAGTCCAGGTGGCTTTCTTGCAACTCTGGCTCTCGCAGGGATTGTGATTGCGCCCATCACCCAGGTAATCGCCGCCTTGCAAAGCGCACAGACTTTGCGAGCGACCCTGGATCAGGTAGATGACGTCTTGAACACTGAGATAGACAGGTCGGGCCTTGAGTTGCCAGAGGGAACCGCGCCGTCCACGCTCCGCGGAGAATTGACGCTGCGCGATGTCACATTCGGCTACAGCCCAATTAGTGACCCGCTAATTGTTGACTTTTCACTGTACGTGCAACCTGGGCATCGCGTTGCGCTCGTGGGCCCTTCCGGCTGTGGCAAGAGCACGGTAAGCCGATTAGTGACAGGCCTTTACCAACCCTGGAGCGGTGAAGTTCTGATTGATGGCATCCCCCGTGATGGTCATGATCGGGAAGTGCTTGCCGAAAACTTGGCACTCGTAGATCAAGACGTCACGATTTTCGACGCCACGATCCGTGACAACGTGACGTTGTGGGATCCCCGAGTCCCAGAGACCGACATCATCGCTGCTATTCGAGACGCGCAGTT
>JBJOIE010000235.1:0-4362 GCA_046047295.1 Actinomycetota bacterium
CCCACCTCAGCCCGCTGCTGCGCGGCACCATCGATAGCAGCCGTATTGAGCAGGCTCAGCGGAATGTCATCGGCCGGAATGGTGGCACCAGCTGAGTACCAGGTCCCTTCGATACGCACCAGCGATTGCGATGTTCCTACCGAGGGAACCTGTTCCAAAGCCTGCGGTGGTTCGATCCCGCTGTTAAGTGAAGCATTTACCGCGCGCGCATCAAGTACGGCACGCGTGAGCGCTGCATCTTCACGTTGGCCCAGGAGATACCAGCGCGCAAAGCCGTAGGTGGCACCGGCAACAAGTGAGGCAACGATGAACGCGAGAACACCGAATGCCAGAGCAACGCGCGTACGCAGACCGAAGCGCACGCTAGGCCTTCATGCGATAACCGAAGCCCCGCACCGTCAGAAGTAACTCAGGATTAGCGGGATCAACTTCGATTTTGTTACGCAGGCGGTAGATCAAGTTGTCCACCACGCGTCCATCGCCCGCATTTCCATATCCCCAGACCTTGCGCAGCAGATGATCACGGGACAGCACGCGGCCCTTGGCCCCGATTAACTCAGCAAGCACATAAAACTCAATACGTGAAACGGGAATCTGCTCTCCATTGCGCGTGACCTCGGCGGTATCCGGATGAAGTTGGATGGCTCCGCAGCTCATCGGCTCATCAGTTTCCTCAGGTGCAGCCGAGCGCCGCAACTGGGTGCGAATGCGCGCCATCAGCTCCTTGGCCACGAAGGGCTTGGTCACGTAGTCATCGGCGCCGGCTTCCAAACCTGCCACCACATCGTGGCTATCGGTTTGCGCGGTCACGATGATGATCGGCACCTGTGAGGTAGCGCGCAGGCTGCGCACCAGATCCAAACCGTGAATTCCTGGCAGCCGAAGGTCCACAAGCACCACATCGGGCTGCTCATCTTGGACGATCACCAGGCCCTGCTCGGCGGTGGCGGCTTCGAGTACGCGATAACCCTCGTCTTCAAGATTGGTGCGAAGCACCATCCGGATGGCGTCGTCGTCTTCAACAACCATCACGGTGCGCATCACATCTCTATTAAACCGCTGCAACGTCTCCCAGCCGCGCCGGGGCACGGGAAAAGGGTCATTTTGGATAAAAAAGACTATCTACGACATCAACGAGGGCTGATCTGCGCCACCACGTATCGCGCCACGGCCAGTGAACTCGTCCACGCTGGTGACACCGCGTTAAGAATGTGAGTGGAGGATGCATCACTTTCCACCACGAAATCCATTTCCAGCTTACCGGTGGGCACGTGGAGCAATTGCGCCCGCACACCCGGCTTGCCCTTGATGGTGAAATCCTCCGGCCGCACCGAAGGCACCAGCGCAGCCGCCTGGTTGACCAGGTGAGTGCGCGAATACTTGGGAAATTCCGAACGCAGGAGTCCGGGTACATCGTGATGCTTACTACGCAGGAACGATGGATAGCTGCGCGCGATATCCCAGAGTTCACTCACCTTCCATCCCTGCGTGCCTCCGTAGTCCTCGCGCCACAGTGCTGGAATGGCGGTGGGTCCGATCTTGGCTTTGCCGTCCACGGTGACCGTGAGGTGCACGCCGAGGAATGGGTTACGCGGATCGGGTACGGGATACACGTGACGCTGCAGCCGGCCGGGTGCCCAGTTGCCGTACCAGTACAAGCCTTTGAATGGAAGCATCCGATAGTCCGATCCAAAGCCGAACCAGTGCGCCACCGTGTCTGCGTATAACCCAGCAGCATTGATCACGTGCCCCGCGCTCACCCGCCCGTGCCGGCTCGTCATCAACCAGCCCGCACCACCACCGGTGACCTGACTGCCCAGTGCAACGTCACCACCACGTTCACGCACTCGCTCGGCGAGTGCTTCCACCACACCGGCGGGGGAAGACACCGCGGTATTCGGCGACCAGAGGGCGCGTCCTGCAGTGCGCGCTAGGGGTTCAAGTTCGCGCAACTGCGCCTCGTCGATGAGCTCTACGTTCACACCATTGGCTTGCCCGCGTTCATACAGGGTGTCAAGAGCCGGCCACTGTTCCTCCGAAGTAGTGACCACCACCTTGCCCGTTTCCCGGATTGGCACACCGCGCTCGAGGCAGAACTCGCGCAGCAGCTGATTGCCATCGCGGGTGAGCTTGGCCTTCAAGGAATCCGGGGCGTAATAGAAACCCGCGTGCAGCACCCCGCTATTGCGCCCGGATGCATGCGCTGCGAGTTCGGTCTCCTTATCGCAGACGAGAACCCTCGCCCCCGGATGTTCGGTTAGCCAGGCATCGGCGAGCGCGAGGCCCACCACGCCGCCGCCCACCACCGCAAGGTCAACCACCTTCGCCACGCACCGAGGATAGGCTCCCCATCTGGGCATGGAACAGACACCGATGAAGGTGAGGCGTGCTCGGATACGCATCCCACGGCGCGAGTCCGCGCGGCTCAGCCGCAGCCGCCGGTAGACGTGCGAGCATGAACCCGTGTCTGATCCTGGTGTTGAACCGGCACGGAAAACCCCATCCGGTGCACTCGGTCTGGACGCACCACTTGATTGGTCACAGGCGCGCTACGTAGCCGCACAAGCAGCCAAGCCTTCCCTCGCACGAACCGCACGCCTGGATGAGGCCCTCGGCTGCACACTGGCGGGCAACCTGGTCACCCTGCTCGATGATCCGCCCTATGACATCGCAGCACATGATGGGTATGCCACCTGCGGTGAAGGCCCGTGGCGCATCATCGAGCTCGCACCAGAAGTTGCCCTACCCTCGCATTTCGCCACCCCCGTGGTCAGCGGTGAACCATTACCTCCGCATAGCGATTGCGTCATCGAAAAGGATGAATGCGTACTGGGCACCAGCGAGGTGGGCGATGCCATCATCACCGCACGCGATCCATTGACACGCCTGCCTGAGGCTCACGCCAGGCCTGACCTTGGCCACGGAATCATTCGTCTCGCTGAACGTGGCAGAGCAGGGATGCCCGTTATCTACTCCGGAACCTCGGTTACACCTGCGGTGATCGCATTGGCCGCAAGTCTGGGCCATGATCGCATCAGCATCGTGCCACCACCAGCAATCGGAACCCTGGTCATCGGTGAGCACCTCCTCGAACAGGGGCCGCCGCGTTACGGCCGCCCGCGCGATGCAGTAGGACCTTCCATCACAGGGCTACTTGGCGCACTGGGCGCACGCGCTTTCCCGGCCAAGCGGGCATCGATCCGCGAAGAGGCATTCATCGCAGAAATCACCGATTCCACCGCAGACCTGATCGTGACTGTGGGGGCTACCGAGCCCAGTGCGCACAGCATGCTGCGTAGAACACTTCGCGATCTCGCTGCTCACTGGTTGATCGATGGCATCACCATCGACCACGGTGCAGAGACCCTGCTGGTGCGCCTACCCGATGGTCGTCTGCTGCTCGGCTTATCGGGAGATCCAGTTTCTGCCCTCGCTGGTGCCGCACTTATCGCGCCCGTACTCATCAACCGTATGCGCGGAGATACGTCAGAAGAATCCGTACGTGCGAGCCTCGTCCACCAGCAACCATTAGCGGCGATACCGCCACTTGCTGCCGAGGAACCCACCACACGCGCAATTCCGATAGTGGGAATGCGCGATGGCACCTTCGAACTTCTTGCACCTGCACATTCCTTGCCATCATGGGCACGCGCTAATGCCATGGCACTAGTCGAAGCAGAGGGTTGCTCAGCGGGCGTGTCCACTCCAGTGATTACTTTCGCAAGCGCGTGACTCTCTAGAGTGAGGGCGTGTCCTTCGGCGATATTGATCTGAT
This sequence comes from Actinomycetota bacterium, assembly GCA_046047295.1. Lineage (GTDB taxonomy): Bacteria > Actinomycetota > Actinomycetes > S36-B12 > S36-B12 > VGCC01. The sequence goes on from JBJOIE010000235.1 coordinate 3,776, forward strand.
TCTCGCCCTAGGCGGACTCTTCGCCGGACTTCTCGTTGGACTGACCGGCATGGGTGGTGCCGTGATCGTCACGCCCATGCTGGTGTTGCTCTTCGGTGTTCCGCCCGCCGCAGCGATTTCCTCCGATGTAGTCGCCGCCGCGGTGATGAAACCGGTGGGTGCATGGGTACATATTCGCGCCAAGACGGTGCACTGGAAATTGGTGGGTTGGATTTCCGTCGGCTCAATCCCTGGCGTACTCATCGGCACCTGGCTGTTCTCTGCCGTCTTGGCCACCACAGACGCCGAAGCACTCCTTCGCACCCTCATCGGGATCGTGCTGCTCATCGCATTAGCCGCGATGGTGGCCAAACGCTTCGTAGCCCGGCGTGCCGCCCGAACCCGCACGATCGCCCAGGAAATGCAGGGCACGGATATGCCCATCAAGGTAATCCCCACCGTGATCGTGGGTGCCCTGGTGGGTTTGCTCGTTGGGCTGACGAGTGTGGGCTCGGGCTCGTTGGTGGTCACCGCCCTGCTCCTGCTCTATCCCCTCATGCGCCCCTCGGTCCTCGTGGGTACCGATCTCACCCAGGCGGTGCCGATGC
>JBJOIE010000236.1:0-5764 GCA_046047295.1 Actinomycetota bacterium
CTGGACTTGCGCCTGAAAGGCTTGCGACTCTTCGATAAGAAGCCGATGCCCGCCTTGGGGAGCAATTTGTCGGGTATCGATTTTGACCGAATCAAGTACTTCGTGCGCTCAACGGAGAAGCAGGCCACCTCATGGGATGAACTTCCCGAAGACATTAAGAACACCTATGACCGGCTTGGCATTCCCGAGGCGGAGAAGCAAAGACTTGTTGCCGGTGTTGCAGCTCAATACGAGTCTGAGGTGGTCTATCACGCTATCCGCGAAGATCTCGAAGAGCAGGGCGTGATCTTCGTTGACACGGATACTGGCCTGAAGGAATACCCAGAACTGTTCAAGGAATATTTCGCCAGCGTTATCCCCGTAGGAGATAACAAATTTGCGGCACTGAACACTGCGGTGTGGTCAGGAGGTTCATTCATCTACGTGCCCAAGGGTGTTCACGTGGAGATCCCGCTTCAGGCGTACTTCCGGATCAACACCGAAAACATGGGCCAGTTTGAACGCACACTCATCATTGTTGATGAAGATGCGTACGTTCACTACGTCGAGGGATGTACGGCTCCCATATATTCAAGTGATTCGCTGCACTCGGCGGTGGTTGAAATCATCGTGAAGAAGGGCGGCCGCTGCCGCTACACCACCATCCAAAACTGGTCAACGAACGTCTACAACCTGGTGACCAAGCGTGCCGTTGCCCAGGAGGGGGCAACCATGGAGTGGGTGGATGGAAATCTCGGTTCCAAGGTCACGATGAAGTACCCGGCTGTGTGGATGACCGGTCCACATGCGAAGGGGGAAACCCTCTCCATCGCATTTGCCGGCCCGGGTCAGCACCAAGACGCAGGAGCCAAGATGGTGCACGCAGCACCACACACGTCATCCTCGATCATCAGCAAGTCTGTTGCTCGAGGTGGTGGCCGCACTTCCTATCGGGGCCTCGTGCAGGTTCAGGATGGTTCGCACCACTCGAAGAGCACGGTGAAGTGCGATGCACTCCTCGTTGATGATATTTCGCGTTCGGATACCTATCCATATGTTGACGTTCGTGAAGATGACGTGGCGATGGGGCATGAGGCAACGGTTTCCAAGGTCAGTGAGGATCAGCTCTTCTATCTCATGTCACGAGGCATGACCGAAGACGAGGCCATGGCAATGATCGTCCGCGGATTTATTGAACCGATTGCCCGGGAACTTCCCATGGAATATGCGCTAGAGCTCAATCGCCTCATCGAGTTGCAGATGGAAGGGGCGGTTGGGTGAGTACTGCACTCGAAGCTCCACCCACTGATTTGGCACCCCGAATCCGCTCGAATCAGGCAGCCGCATTTCCAGCCGTCACTGGTCGCGAGGAGGAATGGCGATTCACGCCGATCACACAGATCGAGGATTTCCTCGTTCCATCAGCACGTCCTGATCTTCAGGTTGCCTCAAGTACCGGCCTTGGCAATGGCGTCACGTGCGTCCAGCTACCTATCGCTGAGGTGAACGATGGCTGGGAAGCGGTGGACTTGCCCTCCGCGACCGCCCGAGAAAACGTGCGAACGGCCACAGTGGTGACGATTGGTCCAGAGGTCGATGCCAGTGAGCCAGTAGTGCTTCACCTGAAAGCAGATCCGGCCGGGGCGTATGCCCACATCGTGATTGATGCTCAGCACCATTCGCGTGCAACGGTGGTGCTGGAACACGATGCGGACCACGATATTTCTGGTTCGATCGTCACCCGGATTGGCCAGGGAGCGGAACTTACGGTTCTTTCGGCCTGGAATGGCACGGGTGCGGGGAGGCAACTGTGGCAGATGCCCGCCATTGTGGAGCGCGATGCCCAATTCCGTGGACTCGTGGTGAGCTTGGCTGGATCCTTTCTGCGGTTGTGCCCGAGTGTGGAATACCGCGGGCCAGGAGGTTCTGCGGAGATCTGGGGCGCTTTCCTGGCAGATGGCGCTGAGTATCAGGAGCACCGGATATTCGTCGATCACGCAACCCCGCACTGCACCAGCAAGGTGATTTACAAGGGTGCGCTATCTGGTCCTGACTCGCACACCGTCTGGATTGGCGATGTCCTCGTCCGACGTGAGGCTGTGGGGATTGAGACGTATGAGCTCAATCGAAACCTTCTCCTTAACGATGGCCCACGTGCAGACTCTGTGCCCAATCTCGAGTTGGAAACGGGTGACGTTGTTGGTGCAGGCCACGCCAGCGCTACCGGTCGATTCGATGATGAGCAGTTGTTCTACCTACAAAGCAGGGGTATCCCAGAGGCCTTGGCTCGTCAGCTCGTTGTTCGGGGTTTCTTTGCTGATGTGATCTCTGCCGTATCGGATGAAACGGTGCGAGAGACGATCATGGCTGGTATTGACAAGCGCATCGGGATCGTTGACAGCGAGGATGGCAATGTCTAAATATCTCGCTTGCACTATCGCTGATCTCCCAACGATAGGTGCCATCCGCCGGAGGATCGCCGAGCGTGATGTTGCCGTAGTCAATACCGAGGAGGGTGTATTCGCCATCGAGGATCGGTGTTCGCATGCCGATGTCGCCCTTTCCGAGGGTGAGGTGGATGGCTGCACCATTGAGTGTTGGTTGCACGGCTCCCAGTTCGACCTACGCACGGGAGTTCCACTGTCCCTCCCAGCAAATATTCCAGTGCCCGTCTACCCCGTAACCATTGATGGATCCGGACCGACAGCGGAAGTCTTCATTGAGTTACCTGAGGAATCACTTGTAATCGATCAACTAGTGGATGAGGTTTCATGAGCACGTTAGAGATCAAGGATCTGCACGCCAGTGTCGATGTCGATGGGGGTGCGAAGGAAATCCTCAAGGGCGTCACCCTCACCATCAATTCCGGTGAGGTACACGCCATCATGGGGCCAAATGGCAGCGGCAAGTCCACCCTGGCTTATGTGATCGCTGGGCACCCGAAATACACCGTTACCTCTGGTTCAATCACGCTGGATGGGGAAGATGTCCTCGGCCTAAGTGTTGATGAACGTGCTCGTGCCGGACTCTTCCTCGCTATGCAGTACCCCGTGGAGATCCCAGGCGTATCCGTGTCTAACTTCCTTCGCACTGCTGCTACGGCAGTTCGCGGCGAGGCTCCGAAACTCCGCGAGTGGATCGCCGAGGTCAAAGGCTCCATGGGTGCGCTACAGATGGATCCTGCTTTCTCCGAGCGTAACGTGAATGAGGGATTTTCTGGAGGTGAGAAGAAACGCCACGAGATTCTTCAGATGTCGTTGCTCAAGCCGAAAATGGCCGTTCTTGATGAGACCGACTCAGGCCTAGACGTGGATGCACTCCGCATTGTTTCTGAGGGAGTGAATGAGTTCCACGCGAGCTCGGATGCTGGAATCCTCCTCATCACGCACTACACGCGAATCCTGAAGTACATCCATCCGGATTTCGTCCACGTCTTCGTGGGCGGCCGCATTGTGGAAAATGGCGGTCCGGCGTTGGCGGAGATTTTGGAAACCGAGGGTTACGAGCGTTACGTACTTCAAGCGGCTGAGGCAGGCGCCTGAGTATGTCCGGTCTCGATGTAGCGGCAATCAAACAGGATTTCCCCATCCTCGAACGCAGCGTTCGAGACGGGAAACCCTTGGTCTACTTGGACAGCGCTGCTACGTCGCAAAAGCCACGTCAGGTCCTCGATGCGGAACGCAAGTTCTATGAGTACTCAAATGCGGCGGTACATCGCGGGGCGCACCAATTAGCCGAAGAGGCTACCGACGCATACGAATCAGCTCGTGCCACGATCGCCGGATTCGTTTCGGCTCGGCCCAATCAAGTGATTTTCACTAAAAACGCAACCGAGGGCCTGAACCTGGCCGCCTATGCCTTCTCAAATGCCACCGCGAAGGCAGCTCACGGTGAGCGCATGGATCCGCGATTCATCCTTGGAGCCAATGATTCGATAGTGGTCACCGAGATGGAGCATCATGCGAACCTCGTTCCATGGCAAGAGGTTGCCGCGAAGACCGGGGCCACCCTGCGATGGATCGGCATCACGGAGGACGGTCGCCTGGATCTGGACCAACTTGATTCCCTGATCGATAGTTCAACGGCCGTTGTTTCTGTCGTCCACCAATCCAACATCCTGGGCACGATCAATCCGGTGCGCGAGATCATGGACCGAGCAAAGAGTGTCGGTGCGGTGGGCGTGGTGGATGCTTGCCAATCCGTTCCCCATCAGCCGGTAGACGTCAACATGCTTGGGGCGGATCTCGTCGCATGGAGTGGCCACAAGATGTTGGGTCCAACGGGGATCGGTGTCGTCTGGGGGACCGAAGAGATCCTTGATGCGATGCCACCATTCCTCACGGGTGGTTCCATGATTGAGACGGTCACGATGGAGCGCAGCACGTTTGCGCCGCCCCCGCAGCGATTCGAGGCAGGCGTTCCCATGGTCGCTCAAGCTGTTGGCCTGGAAGCGGCTGTGCACTACCTCAATGGCCTGGGTATGGCCAACGTTGCTGAACACGAGCATCAGCTCACTGGCTACGCGCTGGAGAATATCTCAAAGCTGGAAGGTGTCCGCATCATCGGGCCACAAGAAAATGTGTCGCGGGGTTCGGCCATTAGTTTTGTTGTGGACGGAATACATCCACACGATGTGGGCCAGATTCTCGACAGCAGGGGAGTAGCTGTCCGGGTGGGTCATCACTGTGCATGGCCAACGTGCCGCCGCTTTAACGTTCCAGCCACAACCCGGATTTCTACCTACATCTACAACGATGAAGCGGATATCGACGCAGCGGTTGAGGGAATAGTGGCCGCGCAGGAGTTCTTCGGAATGAGAGTGGCATATGCAGGTTGAATCGCTTTATCAGGAGATCATCCTGGATCACTACAAGAATCCCCGTGGACGTGGGCGCCTCGTTGGTGACAAGGGTGAGAGTCATCAGGTGAACCCCACCTGCGGTGACGAAATCACCGTGGATGTCCAATTTGACGATGGAGGTGGGGTCCACCTCGGATATGAGGGTCAGGGCTGCTCCATTTCCCAAGCGAGTGCGAGTGTCATGTCAGAACTCATTGACGGTCTCTCTGTTGAAGAGGCTGGACGAATCCGCGAATCTTTCCTGGAACTCATGCGTTCTAAGGGGGAGGGTGAACCGGATGAACAGGTACTTGGGGATGCAATTGCATTCGCTGGAGTGAGCAAGTATCCGGCCAGAATTAAGTGTGCACTCCTCCCGTGGATGGCCTATCAAGACGCGCAGGCACAGGCGCTCGCACAGGGGAAAGAAGGGGAATAAGGGTTATGGAAACGATTGAGAGCGCCTCGCGAGATGACATCCTCGAAGCCATGCGTGATGTGGTAGATCCCGAACTCGGTATCAATGTGGTGGATCTTGGCCTTGTCTATGACGTGAACGTGGATGAATCCAATATCGCCACCGTTGACATGACCCTCACATCAGCTGCCTGCCCGCTTACCGATGTCATTGAGGATCAAACCCGCGCCGCACTCACACCCTTGGTGAGTGACTTTCGAATTAATTGGGTCTGGATGCCCCCGTGGAGCCCGGAAAAGATCACTGACGACGGCAGGGAGATGCTCAGATCACTGGGCTTCAACGTCTAGTCCCTAAGATCGGGCGGTCATGATTGCCGCCACAGATCTCGAGGTAAGGGCGGGTTCGCAACTTCTGCTCGAAGCTGCGTCCCTGAGAGTGGATTCTGGCGATCGAATTGGCCTCGTGGGGCGCAATGGGGCAGGCAAGACCACCCTCACCCGGATTTTGGCGGGTGAATCCCTGCC
>JBJOIE010000237.1:0-18233 GCA_046047295.1 Actinomycetota bacterium
GCCCGCTTGCGAAAGAACTGCACTGGGAAACGCTAATGGATCAATCGGTGACGTTGGCGTCGGCCTTGGCGTAGCTGCTCAGCAATTGATCCTCTTTGGCTTTGCCCGGGATGCGTAGGCCCACCAGGATGGCGCCCAGGATGATGGCGATGGTACCGGTGGCATATGCCCAGTTCGCGCCGTCGAGGAAACTCTGCTTGGCGGCTTCGATAATTTGGCTCGAGTAATTCGGATACTGCTGGGCGATCGCTGCCGCGCTGGCGAAAGACTGCTGCAGGGTGTTCTCTGTACTGGCTGAGACCTGTGAAGCCTCTGCTGAGGCACTCACGGCCGAGGCGAATGCCGCGGCGTATCCGGCGGTCAGCATTGAGCCCAGTAGTGCTTGCATGATCGCCCCACCGAGGTCGCGCTGGAGATCGGTGGTGCCCGAAGCCATGCCCACTCGGCTCACTGGCACGGATGCCGTCAAAGCGCGCGAGGCCGGGGTGAGCACTAGGCCGCCACCGATACCTATTAATAGGTATGCCAGCCCAACCCAGAGGTAGGAGGTGTCGACCTTCCACGCGATGAGCATCACCAAGAAGGCGGGGAGGATGAATCCATAGCCCAGCAACATGGTGTTTCTCGACCCGGCGTTGATCACCAACTTCGCCGACAGCGGAGCCACCGCGATCAGTGCGAGGGCGGCCGGCAGGATGGCAAGACCAGCGCCCAGCGTGGAATAGGACAGCACGTTCTGCAGGTACTGCTGTCCGATGAACATTGAGCCCATCAGTGAGCCGAAGATGATCATCCCGGCCACCGTGGGTGCCCAGAACATGGTGCGCTTCGCATACTGCAACTCGTAGAGGGGATTCGCTGCTCGTTTTTGCCGCCAGAGGAACACACCGATGAGCACGAAGGACAGCACGATCAGGATGGCGGCTCGGGTGAACTCCCCGGGTGATGCGATGGTGCCGAGCCCGAGGACGAGCAGGGCGATCATCGCAACGGAAATGACGCCGCCCACGTTGTCCACGGGCTTGGTTGACTCATTGGCGTGTGCCGGGACAACCACGAGTACGAGTAGAAAACTGATCACGGCGATCGGGGCGGCGATGAGGAAGACCGATCCCCACCAGAATTGTTCGAGTAGCCATCCGGCGATGACCGGCCCGATCACCATGGCGCCAGCACTGATTCCCGACCACAGGGCAATTGCGCGCACGCGCGCTGAGCCCTCTGCCCATAGAGCCGTGATGAGCGCCAGGGTGGTGGGGTAGGCCATGCCAGCGGCGATACCGGTGAAGATGCGCCCGCCAATGAGGATTTCGATGCTGGGCGCCCAGGCAGATATGGCACTCGCCGGGATGGTGAGCCCTAATCCGAGCAGCAACATCAATTTGCGGCCGTAGCGATCACCTAAGGCGCCGAAGTAGAGCACGGACATGGCCAGGCCGAGTGTGCAGCCGATAGCAACGAGGTTGATGCCCGTTTGCGGGGCATCGAACTCTTTCCCGATGTCGGGCAGCGCGATATTCGCCACGCTTAGATTGATGTTCGCAACGATCGCACTCAGGATCAGTGCTGCAAGGACTGCGCCAGCACGTTTGGGTGCTCCGGTAATTCCAGAACTCGCCATTACCGGGGGAGTCCTTCCGAGGTGATCGTGATGATCAGATCAGCACGTGCTTTCGAAGCATCAATTACCTCGGCATTGCGCTCATCCGTGCCCAGCGCCCACGCACGCGCGGCGTCTGGTTCCTTACCGAAGGCGATGTGACGATCGATAAGCCGCTCCTGGCGAAGTGCATCATCGGGCTGCAGGTACCAAATTTCATCCAACAACGTGGGAATGACATCCCACGGGTGATAGTCAAGGAGCAGGTAGTTGCCCTCAGTGATGATGAGCGGAATCGTGGGTGCGATGGGGATGGCTGAGCCGATGGGTTCTTCGAGTTCCCGATCAAACTTAGGTGCGTAGACGATGTCTACGTCGGGCTTTCGTAACCTCTCCAGCAATGCCACGTAGCCGGCGGCATCGAATGTGTCTGGGGCTCCTTTGCGATCGCGGCGCCCGAGATCAACAAGTACCTCATTCGCTAGGTGGTACCCATCCATGGGCAGGAGCGCTGCACGCTCGCTCAGCCTTTGAGTGAGGAACTGTGCCAGAGTTGATTTACCAGCACCGGGGGCGCCCACGATCCCGAGCATGGTGCGCTCTCTGGATATCAGCGCCTCCGCGCGATCTACGAGTTCCTCATAACTTGCTTCGATGGTGGGAGCCACGGTGCAAACCCTAGGGTGTTGCCGAACGCATCGCAGGGAGGTCCGATGAAACGACTACTCGCATTACTTGCGGCCATCGTCGCGGTTCCCGTTGCGGTCTCCGGGGTATTCGAAATGGAAGGGATCCTTGTCTTCATATTCCTCGGCCCGCTGATGCTCATTACCTGGCGGCTATCAGTTCGGCCCGTTCCGCACCTGGCCTGGGTTTCCTGGATCGTTTCGATTGCGCTGCTCGTCATTACCGTCACGGCGGCCGTGGTCACAATGCATGCAAGGGAAGGCGGCCAGGAGATGACCTGGTGGCTCGCGGTGCTGCTCGTGGCCTATGAAATAGCTGTTGCCCTCGCGATCATCGGCTCAGTGTGGAGCTTGGTGCGCCAGATCAAGCACTTCCGAGCTGAGCAGCCAAACCCTTCAGCGTCTCAGCAGTTGTCGGGCCAATGATCCGTGCGGCTATTCGCCCCTGCGTATCAAGCATCACCGTGATGGGCAAAGCTGACGGCGGAACATCGGGCACCGAGGCCAGGATTTCACCGCTTGTGTCTCGGATGCTCGGATAGGGCATCTGTTCGGCGAACTCTGCAGCGGCATTCGCGTCATCTTCCACGTTGATGCCGAGGAAATTAACTCCTGAAGGTCCTAGAGCACCAGCAGCTTGTGCGAGTTCAGGAAGTTCCGCACGGCACGGCTCACACCAGGATGCCCAGAAATTGACCACCGTGGGACCTCCAGTTAAGTCCGCGGAGGAAAGCGCGCTTCCACTCAGCGTTATTCCAGCGAACTCGAACGGGGGATCGCGTAGTTCTTCAGAGATAAACGTCACGCCTGCTCGAGTATCGGTTGGCATTTCACCCTGCTGAACAGGAATGAGTGTTTCCTGATCCGCCGCGAGCGCACCGCAGGCAGATACGAAAAGAGTTGCACTCATACCGAGGCCGGATAGGAATAGGCCCGTGTTCACCCAACACCTAATCCCTGAGCGGCCTCGCGTCTCTCCGCGCGCTGAGTTTCTCGCTCTTGATCGCGCCACCATTCGAAGGCGGCAACCATCATCCAGATTCCATCGAGCACCATCGCAATCGCCCACATCATCGCGCCGGCAAACTTCTGATCGGCCAGCGGATCAATGCCGAGGGCGCTCGCGCTCTGCACGTATGGCGAATACAGGGTGACCGGCGCAAAGTGGACCACCATTCCCAGGACGGTTTCTGGAACCATCATCAAACCCAGTGAGAGCACCCGCACGCTTGAAGGTGGTCGGTAGGCAAGTAGATCTCGGCTGATCAGCGGGTAGTAAAAAATGATCGAGGCAATGAGGTAGAGAGGCCTCATCACGTAATCCATGCCATCGTGACTCGTGAGCGCCCAATTCATCGCGAACTGTGTGTGGCTGCCGAGGAGAACGGTGGCGAAGAGCACCCAGCCCACAATTGGATTACTCAGGATTTCCACCGGGCGGCTTCGCAGAGCGCTCACAAGGCGCCTGCGTCCGATCGGCCCAAGGTTCATAAATGTCAAACGGATGGGGGAGGACAGCACGATCAGGGGCCCGGCGATCATGAGAATGAGGAGGTGCTGACCCATGTGCGCCCAGAACACCTCATGGGCCCAAGAGCCAAAGGGTCCGAGATAAGCAAGGGCCATCGCCGCGATTGCTACTAAGAAGCTTGTGGTTGCTCCTCGGTTCCAGCGTCCGCCCAGTCGATTGACTCGACGAACCGCGCCTAAGTAGAGAAGCGTCAGGAATACGAGATTGACCAGGACAAATAAATCTGCGCTGAACGCAGGCGCATTCGGCGTCAGGTTGCCCACGGCAACACTCTAGATACCAAGCGACCCTGCTCATGTGCATTCATTCACAAAGTCCTGAACTCTGTCTGTCTCGGACGTAACGAGTTCATCGCCCGCGGCGAAGTGTGTTGACACGAGGGGGGTCAACTGCCACGGTGGGCCCGGACATATCAGGTACATCTGAAGGGAAATTGGGTGAAGCGCTTCCTCGTCACTGCGCTGACGGTGATCGTGGGCATTGCAGTGGTTGCTGGGGTAGCGGTCTTCAACTCCACACGTGGTGCGGAATTACCTGCGATCGAGGCGAAGCCCTCGGGCACCATGGATACGCCACAGGGCACCCTCCCACACGCGGTCTTGGACCTAGCCGTGTATCCGAACAGCTCAAACGAAATTCCGGCGCCGCCAACTCCTAAGTCGGCATTCGGGCAAGACTGGCTGAGCGGACAGCCCTTCTATTACCCGTCCACCACCATTCGGGTCCCCGCAAATTCAGTAGTCACCATCAACTTCACTCAATATGACAGTGGGGGTCAGATCTACAACCCATTCTTCGCCAAGGTGCACGGCACCATGGACGGCACCATGGAATGGAATGGAAAGTCGGTGAAGGAAGTCAAGTCAGACAACATCGGTCACACCTTCACCGTGCACCAGTACCCCGAGGCCAATCAACCAAACTTCTTCCTCTCCGTTCCGCTGCCAATGAACAAGGCGAATGCCAAGACGAACAAGGCCGGATATCCGGTGGATCCCCAAAAGATCAGCATCACCTTCATCACCGGCGAGGCGGGCACCTACGTGTGGAACTGTGAGTTCCCTTGCGGTGATCTCTACCAGGAATTCGGCGGACCGATGCAGCAGCGTGGCTGGATGGCCGGCACCTTCGAGGTAGTCGCATGACCATGACGGAAGCACCATCACAGCCTGATCAGCCAGAAGAACCCACGAACAGGCCACCATCACTTCATCGGGTGCGAAATTGGATCCGGCGCCCGTATGCGCGTTGGATCATGTTCCTTACCGTTGTCATTGGATTCCTGCTGCTCCCGCTGTGCTGGCTCCTACTTGCCGGGATGAATCAGACGGGCGCCCCTGCCTCGGAGATCATGAAAGACATCGAGCAGACGGTGTTCGTCTTCACGCTCGTATCGATTCCCATCACCGCGTTTGTCTTCGCCGTACTCGTCTACAGCCTGCTGGGCTGGAAGCACGTATCCGGCGATGAGGTCCCCGCTGATGAGAGCCCCGCCATCCGCGGTAACACGATCGGCGTGGTGCTGTGGACCGTGGTCTCCAGTGTGTTGGCGTTTTTCCTCGTGGTGTGGGGGCTCATGGAATTAGCCCAGATCACCTCCAACTCCTATGGAACGATTCCCGCGGATGAACAACCGGTCGATTCCCAGGCATTGATCGTGAACGTCACTGGCCAGCAATGGGTGTGGACCTTTGAATATCCCCAATACGACAAAATCGTTTCTGACACGCTCTATCTAGAGAAGGATCGCCCCGTCTACTTCAACGTCACCTCGAAGGACGTCATCCACAACTTCTGGGCCGTGGAACTCGGTGTGAAGATTGACGCCAATCCCGGCGCCATTACCCAGACTGGTGTGACGCCCAACAAACTCGGCACGTTCAACGTCCGCTGCGCAGAACTGTGTGGCCTGCACCACGCCTATATGGAGACTGACATCCAGGTTCTTGACAAGAGCGCTTTCACCTCCTGGGCCCGGGAGTCTGGCGGAGGGAAAACCTCATGAGCATGGTCGCCACCATCCACGGCACCGAAGTCCCGCAACCTGCGCAGCACGGCAAACCCGGCGGAATCATGCGGCGCTTGAACTTCGGCACCGGCCTGATAGGCGGTATCGGCCTTGCCGCGGTCGCCGCATTCGTCACGAACCAATTCATCCCCTCTGGTGCTAGTTCCAGCGTTGACTTCGCGCCGATAGCGCCACAGTTGGTCTACCTCGCCGCGCTCTTGGGATGGGTGATCGGATTCATGGCCGGCATGGGCGCATTCATCGGCCCCATTCGCTGGATGCTGGGACGCGATCTCACCCATGACGATGCCGAGTACATGGCGGGTAAGGATCAAGGCAAGGCTCGCTATTGGAAGTTCACTACCGATCACAAGGTGGTCGGCATCCAGTACCTGATCATGACCATGATCATCTTGGGCTTCGGCGGTCTGCTTGCAATGTTGATCCGCACCGAATTGGGTGTGACCTGGGCAGAAGTCTTTTCACCCACCTTCTACAACTCGATCATCGGAACACATGGCATTGCGATGATCATCGCGATGATCATCATTGTGATGGGTCCGATTGCAAACTTCATCATGCCGATCATGATCGGTGCCCGCGATATGGCATTCCCACGCCTCAACGCACTTAGCCTGTGGCTGCTCGTTGCGGCCACGCCGTGTCTGATCAGCTCACTCTTCCTCGGCGGTATCCAAGACGGCTGGTCGGTGTATCAGCCACTGGCGTCCCAAGCGCCTCCGGGAATGCTCGGCTATCAGATGACCATCATCGTGTTCGCGATCTCCACCGGCATCGCCAGCGTGAACGTGATGACAACGATTCTGACGATGCGAGCCAAGGGCATGACCTGGTCGCGCACACCCATTCTGGTGTTCGGCATCTTCGCTGCCGCGCTGATGGGGCTCTACGCATTCCCGTTCTTCCAGTACTCGCAGATCCTTTCCCTGACGGATCGGATATTCAGCACCTCCTTCTTCAATCCCCTAGAAGGTGGCAGCGTCTGGCTCTACGAGAACCTCTTTTGGCTCCTCGGGCACCCCGAGGTCTACGTGATCCTGATTCCATCAACGGCATTGGTGCTCGAACTCATCCCGGTCTTCTATCGAAAGCCGCTGTTCTCCTTCAACTTCGCCGTAGCCGGAATCGTCGGAGTGGTAGCGCTGAGCGGCCTGGTGTGGGCTCACCACATGTACATGACCGGCTGGGCGCCCGCGGTGAACTACCCGTTCATGCTCTCCACTGAAATGATTTCCATTCCCGTTGGTTTCCTCGTCCTCGTGGTCATCGGAACCATGTGGCGCGGTGTTGTCTGGACGAGGTTGCCCGTCATGGCCGTCTACGCGGTGATCTTCAACAAGATGATTGGTGGCGTCACGGGTATTTATCTTTCAGACGTTCCGGCAGATCAGTACTTCCACGGCAGCATGTTCGTGGTCGCCCACTTCCACTTCATGCTCATGGGTGTCGGGCTCTTCGGAGCTATGGGTGGCATCGCGTACTACTTCCCGAAGATGACGGGTCGAATGCTCGATGAGCGCACCGGTTCAATCGGGCTGTGGACGGCATTTGCTGGCTTCCAGATCACCTTTATTTCGATGTTCGTGGCCGGCCTCCAAGGGCAACCACGGCGCGTACTCCAATTCGATTCCCTCTTCAACATCTCGAACTGGATCTCCACCATCGGTGCTTACATCATCGGTATCGGCATGCTGATCTTCCTCGGCGCGATCATTTCCTCCTGGAAGTACGGGGTAAAGGCGCCGTCGAATCCCTGGGGTTCGAAGTCCCTGGAGTGGCAGACCCCCACCCCGGTTCCCTTGGAGAACTTCGCGGTGCTCCCGGTGGTCACCGAGCGCCCCTACAACTACGGGGTTCCCGATCCCTATGAAGAGGAACTGGAATCCAGGGATGAAGACGCGAAGGTGGGTGCCCAATGAGCGCTCCGGTAACGCCGCTATCGCCCACCACGGGCGAGCCGATCAATGTGATCTCCCGCCGCGCCACGGTGGGTCTGTGGACGTTGATCGTGATGAGTGTGTCGGGTCAGTTAGCGCTCGTTGTCAGCTACACCTACCTCTGGTCCTTGAACGTCAACGGCGGTTGGGCACCTCCGGGCGCATCACTCACGGCCAAGGAAACGAACTCCACCATTCCGAGCAAGCTCACGGGAACCTTCGCCGCGGAGTGGCCCTTCTGGGCGATCCTGGGCCTGGTCATCGTGGCCACCATCGCTATGTGGTTCGGCTATAAGGAACTCGTTCGCGGGCACCACGCAGGCATGCTCCTCGGGGGTACCGTTTCCCTGCTCGTGTCCATTGCGGCCCTCGTGGCCCAGTGGATTCAGATCAGTACGTTCCCATTCGATGCAACGGATGGTGCCTATGCATCTGCCGTTCTGCTGCTGTGCGCGAGCAACATCGTCAATCTCCTGCTCGTCGTGTTCCTGGTTTTGGGTTTGGTCAACAGAACGCGTAAGGGCCTGATCACTCCACTGGTCTATTACCAATCCAAGTTGGTCAGCTACTGGATGGTGTGGGTGTGCATCGCCTTCCTCATGGGTGCCGTTCTCACCACCTTCCTCGTGGAGAGCCCTAACGTGGATCCATCGACCTTCGGGACCTTCTCGCAGAAATCGTGATGACTCTCACCGCAGAGCGATCCGACGAGGAAACCAAAACCGCCCGCCGATTCATCGCACCACTCGCGGTCGGCATTCCCATCCTGTTAATCGTTCTTGCAACCCTGGGCGCGCTCACCCAACAAGACATCGCAGGCCTGCCTACGGTTCCCGGTATCACGCTGTGGGGATTGCCCGTCGATCTATGGGTACGCGATGCCGCAACCGCGATCACCCTCGGGGGAGCCCTCGTGGGTGGAGTTTTGGCCCCGCGCCCCGATCCATGGCTTGGTCGCCTGGTTTCGTTGGCTGCGGTCATCTGGCTAGCTGCTATCGCGGCGCAGGCGGTGCTCACCGTTTCCGAAGTACTAGCACTTCCACTGGCGGAATCATTCAATCCAACAATCGTGTGGTCCCTGCTCAGCCAAACCACCCTGGGGCGCGTCATGCTCATCCAGGCGGTGCTCGTTGCCCTTGTTGCCGTTCTCGGTTGGGTGGTCCTCGATCGCATCACCGGCCTGATCATCATGTGTGCCGTTCTCGTGGCAGCTTTCCTTCCCGGTTTCACCGGTCACTCGGGGATCGCTGAAGGTCACGAAGCAGCCACCATCAGTCTGGGACTGCACGTTGTGGCCGCGAGTTGCTGGATTGGTGGGTTCATTTCGACTGCGATCTATCTGGCGCGCAAGGGTCCAGCAGCTGAAGTAGTGCTGCAGCGATTTAGCGCCTTAGCCCTCATTTGCGTGATCGTGCTTGCGGAAAGTGGCCTGCTCAATGCCGCCCTACGCGTTGATGGGCCGGCAGCCCTGGTGACCAGCCAATACGGCGCCATCATCCTGGCGAAAACGGCACTGCTCATCGTCTTGATTGGCTATGGCTGGCGAGCCAGGCGTGCAATCACGGCCAATGGGGGAGTTCCCTCTGTGCTGCGCTTCGCCACGGCGGAGATCGCCTTGCTCGGAGTGGTTTTGGGACTATCGGTTGCTCTCGCGCGAACCGCCCCGCCTGCGGTGCCGATCGCTGGCGACGTTATTCCCGCGGGATCGCTCATCGTCTTAGCCCTACTCATTCCCTTGGCCGTGATCACTGCAGCGCCGAGGGCACGAGTCACGGTGACGAACTCGCTCCTTGGCTACCCCGAAGCCTTGGGCGCAGCGGTGATCATTGCCATGGTGATTTTCGGGATGCTTTCGGCCAATGGGTTTCTTCCCGTCCAGATTCTCGCCGTCGCCGCCATGATCATGCTGCCTTTCCTTGGCTGGCTCTTCTTCACTGCACTTGCACAAGCACGCAGTTGGAGCGCTGCTCTGCTGATCGCCGCCTTGCTACCCATCGCCGCATGGTGGGTGGAACGTGACGTCAGTGGCGGCCTTGGTGCGGGAACCTGGGTCAGCGTTGCGCTAGGCATGGGACTGGTGTTCCTCGTGGTTGTGTCTCCTCGGAATGCGGAGGTGCTGGCGTGAAAGGTCAGCGCTGGAAAGACTTCTGGACCTTGCATGTACCTCTGGTGCTCGTCACGGCACTAGTCATCTACGCGACCATCAAGCAATACAACCGCGCGATGGAAGGCAACGGTCGCTCCTGGGTTTACCTGTTCCAGTGGCCGATCATTGGTCTCTTCGCCATCGTGGTGTGGAATCGCTACCGCAAGCACGGCAACCTCACCCAATGGTTCACCCGTCACTATCGGGAACGTGCTGAGCGATTCACAGCTGAAGCAGAAGCGCAGGAGCGAGCCGAGAAGGAACAGTGGGCCAATGATCCAGATGCCCAAGCGTGGGCGGAGTACCAGCGCACGCTTCGAGAGCAGGATCGATCTGACTAGCGCTTCCCGGGCCAAACTGAGTTTTCTCAGAAGGCTTCCCGACCGGTAATTCGATCCAACGGCAGTTTCACCTGGAGTAGCAAGACAGTCAAGCGGACCACGGTGTACTTCACACTGCCAAACAACCCCGAAGTGCAGAGTAATCGCGTCGTCATCTCTGCACGGTAGAGCGCGCATCCCCAGCCAACGTCTGGAACTATTCGACGGTCTATGAACTAGTTGTCTCGGCCTGCGAATTGTTGGCTATCACTGGTTTGCCGGGAACGCTCGGACGGGAAGTAGCCCTGTGGCTTGCGAAACACTCCCACCCTCGATGATGATGTTGCGATGCAGCAGAGAAGGAAGGCCGACGAATCCGGACACTTGTTTCGGGAAGTGATGAACCGGGACTTGCGTATGGGGTGCCTGGCGGGCGATGTTTCGGCTGGTGATCCGAATACCCCGCAACCACGTTCGATGGGTGGGTCGCGGGTTGATCTCGAGCAAGTGCTTTCTCGAGCTGCGGGCTTGAACGACGACGCACTGATCGCTCAACTGCGCTGATTTCGCCCGCTTCCCGCATGTTCGTTGGGTTAATTCGCTAGTCGCGTGAGCCAGCAGACGAACGCATAGCGGGTATGTGCCCGTGGGGGAACAATGGGGGCATGAGCCGACCTCAGCCGATCGCCCCGAATCCCGGACAGGAAAGCGTGTGGGACTACCCGCGCCCACCGCGCGCGGAGTCGTCCGGTGAGCTCGTGGAAGTGGTGTTCGGGGGCGACGTGATTTGCAGGACAACCGGTGCGGTTCGTGTCTTGGAGACGAGCCACCCGCCGACCTATTACCTACCGATGGCCGACTTCACTGAGGGTGCGTTGCGGGCGGCGCCTGGCTCATCGGTGTGTGAGTTCAAGGGGCATGCGGCGTATTTCGACGTGATCGGGGCGGATGGCTCGGTGGCCGAGCGAGCAGCGTGGGGTTACCCGGACCCGTGGTCCGGTTTCGAGATGTTGCGCGACATGGTCGCCTTGTATTCGGGGTCGATGGATGAGTGCCGCGTGGACGGTGAAATCGTCGTACCGCAGGAAGGGGCCTTCTACGGGGGTTGGATCACGTCGAAGGTTGTCGGTCCGTTCAAGGGCGGTCCGGGGACAAGCGGCTGGTAGGCAGTTAGCTGGCGTCCCGCGCGAGGTACGCCAGTGCCGGCCAATCCACTACTCCTAGCACCTGACCATCCGGTTGGGTGACGAGTACAACTGCTGGCGTTGCTCCGACGAGGGCGATGAGGGCGTCGTACGCAGTTGACTGCGAAGTCACTCGGGGCAACGTCCCGTGCATGTCAATCTCGGTGACTGGGCGAATTGCGGTCGTCACCGGGATCACGCTCAGGCGCTTGAGCATCCGATCAGCCCCCAGGAAGTCCGCCACTTCGGGTGAAGCGGGCGCGCCGAGCACATCTGCCGGTGCACCCACCTGCATGAGGTGCGCTCGGGGCCCCATCACGGCCAGCCGGTCTGCCAACAGCACGGCCTCATCGACGTCATGCGTCACGAAGAGAACAGTCGTGCCCAGCTCATGCACCCATGACTTGAACTCGGACTGCAACCCTCTACGTATTTGCGGGTCCAGGGCGCCGAACGGCTCGTCCATCAAGAGCACGGGAGGTGAGATCGCCAACGCCCGTGCAACACCGACGCGCTGCTGCTGGCCACCTGACAGTTGGCTCGGATAGCGATCGCCGTAGCCCGAAAGGCCGACGAGTTCGAGCATTTCGTCAACCCGCTGTTGGGTATCGGTGCGTGACCACCCCACAAGGGAGCACACCGTCGCCACGTTCTGGGCGACGGTTCGATGAGGGAAAAGACCAATCTGTTGGATGACGTATCCGATAGAGCGACGCAATTCGACCGGATCCAAATCGCGCACATCGATCCCGTTCAGCGAGACGCTGCCGCCGTCGGCCTCCAGCATTCGGTTCACCAACTGGAGTGCTGTGGATTTCCCACAGCCGGATTGGCCTAGAAGAATGAAAGTTTCACCGTCATTGATCGTGAGTGTCAGATCCTCGATCGCGACAACGTCCCCGAAGGTGCGGCGAGCCCTGTTGAACTCGATACGAGTGAAAACCCCACTCACGTTCGTAGACTCCATTTGTGGCTTTCCTTACCCCGGCGACTTCGGATAACCCGTGGTTCAGTCTGGACTATGTCACACGGTCGTGGAATGACCTGCTGGCCGCACTTGGCGAGCACCTATTTATCACCGTGGCAGCGATAGGTCTGTCCACGGCGGCCGCCATTCCTCTTGCGGTTCTTGCTGTGCGTACGCGCTGGCTTGTGACGCCACTGCTAGCCGTCTCCAGCTTGCTGTACACAATCCCCGCACTCGCCTTGATAACCGGACTGTGGCCGGTGTTCGGATTGACGGCGACCACCGTCATCGTCGCGCTTGCCGCATATGCGCTGTTGGTGATCGTGCGCAATGCCGTTGTCGGGATTCAGGGTGTCCCGGAGCACGTACTCGCGGCTGCTCGCGGTATGGGATACCGAGAATCGCAGCTGGTGTGGCGGGTGAGCTTGCCGATTGCGCTTCCTGCCGTGATGGCCGGTATCCGAGTCGCGACAGTCTCGACCGTAGGGCTGGTGATGATCGGTGCGCTCGTGGGTCACGGCGGACTGGGCACCATCGTCTTGAACGGCTTCACCACCAACTTCTACCGCGCACCGATCGTGATGGGCATCGTTCTAACCGTCGTGCTCGCGCTCGTTCTCGAATTGCTTCTCGTCGGACTGCAGCGTCTGCTCACGCCGTGGGAAGCGAGGCGAGCAACATGACCGTGTGGGAGTGGTTCGCTGACCCTGCCAACTGGACCGGCGCTACCGGTGTGTGGGCCAGGCTCGCCGAGCAACTGATGATCACATCCATCGCGGTGGGCGTCGCTGCTGCGATCGCGTTGCCCCTCGGCATCGCCACCGGTCACGTCGGCCGCTACGGGATGCTGGTCACTAGCATCGCGAATCTTGGTCGAGCCATTCCGACCTTCGGCCTGCTTCTGCTCTTCGCTTCGATTGCCGCCATCGGTGTTGGGCCCATGGCAGCCGTTCTCGCACTGATCTTGTTCGCGATCCCACCGATCATCACCAACGCGAATGTCGCAATCACTTCCATAGATCCACAGGTGCGCACAGCAGCGATCGCCATGGGAATGAGTGGACGACAGGTGCTGTGGGGAGTGGAACTGCCGCTCGGATCACCTCTGGTGTTTGCCGGTCTTCGCACTGCATTCGTGCAGACAACGGCGACAGCCACTCTCGCAGCATTCGTAGGAGGCGGCGGACTCGGTCGCTACATCATCGACGGTTTTGCGCTCCAAGACCAAACACTCGTATTCGTAGGCATCATTCTCGTTGCAACGCTTACTGTAACGATGGAAATTTTTCTCGGATTTGTGCAACGTGCTGTCACACCCCACGGTGTTTCCACTAGGGTCTTTGCATGAAAACTGTGTTGAAGTCGTGTTCATTGATTGCGGGCGCCGTTCTACTGCTTACCGCATGTTCGTCGGGCAGTGATGAGAGTTCCACGGCGACCAGCGCCGCTTCTGAGCAGGCATCAGCGACTGCTCCTGCAGATCTGGGTTCGATCACCATCGGCGCTTTCAATTTCACCGAGAGCCAGATCCTTGCTGAGTTGTATGCAGGCGTGCTGGGCACGGCGGGTTACAACGTCGACGTTCTCCAATCGACGAATCGCGAGGTGCTCCAACCTGCGCTGGAAGCCGGTGAGGTGCAGGTGGTGCCCGAGTACCTGAGCACTTTCACGGAGTTCTTGAACCGCGCTGTCAATGGCCCCGACGCCGCGCCCGTTGCGAGCAATGACGTTGCTGCAACGCTCTCGGCCGCGCGCTCCCTGGCCGAACCGCTCGGCATCACCGTTTTGGAACCCTCCCCTGCAGAGGACGTCAACGCCTTCGCGGTCTCAGGAGCGTTTGCGGAAGAGACAGGCATCGCTTCGCTCTCCGATCTCGCTGCGTGGAGTCAAGGCAACTCACTCGTACTCGGCGGTCCACCCGAGTGTCCAGAGCGGCCGTTTTGCCAACTCGGTCTCGAGCAGACCTACGGACTCCAGGTTGCCGAGTTCGTCCCGCTGGATGCAGGTGGCCCGCTGACCAAATCGGCCCTCGAACAAGGATCGATCACCGCGGGGCTGCTGTTCAGCTCCGACGGATCAATCGCGGACCGAGGCTTCGTCGTCCTCGCCGACGATAAGGGTCTGCAGAACGTCGACAACGTGGTCCCGGCCGTTCTCACAAGTGCAGTGACGCCTGAACTAACCGCAGCGCTGGACGGCCTTTCTGCGATCCTCACCACCGGCGATCTGATTGCCATGAACAAGGCCGTCGACATCGATCGTCAGGATCCGCAGCAGGTGGCGCAGGAGTTCCTTGCCAACAAGGGCTTGTAGTCGCCGGACATGAAGCGTGCTGCGCAGTGATGGGGGGAGTCGTACACCTCACCCGCACTTAGGCGCTCTCGCGCTGGTGGGATCTACCCCAGGTGCGCGTGCACTGCTGGACTCGAGCCGAGGGCGCGCAGCGCAGGCAAGTGATCGACCATGCCCGAAGTTGCTAGTCGGTATTCACCTGACGGAGTGTGCATTCGAATGAGCACGGCGGCTGCGAGTCCGGTGTCTAGGTCTTGCTGCGCCGCCGTGGCAACCTGCCGATCGTCAGGGTGCATGAGGTCGTACAGCAGTCTTCCGTGCAGATCTGCAGATTGCCAGCTAGGAAAACGGTCCCAGTTATCACTGGCCCAAGTGACCCGTCGATCCAACGTGATGATCGCGGAAGCAGTCTCGGGACGTGAGTGGGCGTCAGGGAATTGGGAGGTGGATGCCGGCGACAAGTTCAGATCCGAGGCGGAGTCTGGTTCGAACCGATACCCGGTTGAGAGTATTACGTTGAGGTACGAATGGCACCGGCGAGTTCCTCTTCAGTGAACCCACCTTCGAGCGCTCCATCCTTGGCGTAGCGGAACAGCACGACGGAGAAGATTCCCTTCATCGTGGAAATCAGCAGGGCACCGACCATGAACAACAGAATGCCGATCACGATGAGGGCCACGCCGAGTGCGATCAGTCCCGTCGAACCAGTAAATACGGCCACGAATCCAAGCACCACGAGCAGGATGCCCGGCAGGATCGTCGCGAAGCCGACAAGGCCGCCGATGCGGACTCCGCCGAATATCTGCACTCCCCATTTCTGACGGAAGAGAGCGAAGGACTCCTTGATTGCCGCGATGGGACCGTGGCCTTCCAGCATGATGAACGGCAGAACGAAGAACGTGATGATCTGCCACATAGCCAAGATCCCCGCAGCTGCGAGATTGCGCACGGCACCAGCTGCACCGTTGCCTTGCCCGCGGACAAATCCCACGATGACGTTCACAACGGTGGAGATGAAGGCCCAGCCGATGAGGGGGAACAGCCGAGCAAGCGCCTTGCCGATGCCGTGCGCGATGGAACTGTCACCCCCAGAGAGTTCGACATCGGCCGAGGCAACGAGGCCACCGGCGGCAAGTGCGATGACGATCTGATTGGCGAAGATCCCGACGATGGCAAGGATGATCGCGGGCACGTTCTGGTCATTGAGTGCGAAGTAGCCGGCGGGTATCCAGAAGACTGCGAGCGGGATCAGGCTCGCGAGAAAGCCGAGGATGGGGAAGGCGAGGAGGTAGCGGTTCTCCTTCACAATTTCCCATGACTTGCGAGTGAGCAGTTTGCTTTGACCCCAAGATGCGCGCGCCATGCCGCGACAGTAGCGAAGGTGCCTCGGTGAGACACCGGCACATCTATGAAGACATGCAATCACGTCGGGAGTGGCTGGCCAGCGACTCCGCAGATGGATCTAGAGCTAGTTTCCCCGTGATAGCGCGCCCGGAGGGACTCGAACCCCCAACCGACCGGGTAGAAACCGGTTGCTCTATCCATTGAGCTACGGGCGCAGGGCCCCATCTTCTCGCGCCCCATTTCAGGCGTTTTCACGCGGGTTTATGAGGGAACTGGAGGTGTCTGGGGCTAGATGTCTAGTAGTGGACTAGACATAGTGTATAGTCTAGTACTAGACAAATGGGTCACGTGGCCATCCTTCCCCCGGCCACACCAGAAAGGAGTGTGCGATGAATATGCGTTGGCTTACTCGTCGTCATCCTGGCGTAGCACCGAATCTCTATGCGGCTGATTTCTTGGCCCCGAGCCCGGCTCTGCTGCACCGGGTGGAGTCCGATTTCTCCTATGCACGCTGCCGATTCGTTCTCACGTGCTCATGTGGTGCCAACCATGAAACGAATTTCATCGATGAGGCGCTGGAATGGAGAGAACTACATGAATCACTGGCACCGCTTGCTGATCTGCTCCCGGTAGGCACCTCTTGATGGCCAAGGAGGAGTCCTCCGGATCGGCATCCGCGAAGAAGCAGGTGGAGCGCGCCGCCAAGGAGTGGCGCGCAGCGAAGAAGCGCGAGCGCGCGGCACGCGAGGCATTAGCCGTGGTGGTTCGCGAACACGTGAAGTCCGGGGTTCTCACCGAGAACAAGGTGGCATCGCTAACCGACATTCCTCGGATGACGATTCGCAAGATGCTGGGCAAGGATTAGTTATCCCCAACCGAGGTATTTCAGCCTATTCATCCCGCGCCTAAAATTAGGTGATTGTTCCTTCCGCGCGGACGCGGTGAACTCCTGGCAACTACAACTGCTCAGGAGGAGCTATGAACGATATTCCGATGACCATCGTGGGAAATGTGGTCAACGATGTTGAATTGCGCTTCACCAATGCTGGTGAGGCTGTTGCCAAGTTTCGCGTCGCCTCGAGTACGCGCCGTTTCGACCGGGCGAATGAGAAGTGGGTTGATGGCGATACCCACTACTTCTCCGTCAGTTGCTGGAGGAATTTGGCGCACAACTCGGTGAGTTCCATCAAGAAGGGGATGCCGGTGATCGTCATTGGGCGACTGCGCAGCCGGCAGGTGGAGAAGGATTGCGGCGATCACAAGCACACCATGTATTTCCACGACATTGAGGCATCTTCGGTGGGTCCGGACCTCGCTCGAGGCGTTGCCACCTTCGAGCGCATTAAGCGTAGTTCGGTCACCGAAAGCGAAGAACGAAATCTCGCTGACGATATGGAACTCGAGCGGATGATCAGGGAAGACGCTGATGCACTCAACGGCGAACTCGATGAAGGCCTCGAGGTGGATCTCGAGACCGGCGAGGTGCTCGAGCCCGTTGCCTGACCGTTAGGCACGGAATTTCCCATCGGCCATGGGTGCGGAGTCAAGGTCGTGCTCGTTGTAATTCGGAGCGCGATTAGGCTCCGTGCCCATGGCCGAGTTCATTTACACCCTCTCCAAGGCACGCAAGGCACACGGCGACAAAGTTGTCCTAGATGACGTCACGCTGGCATTCCTGCCAGGTGCCAAGATCGGCGTGGTGGGCCCCAACGGCGCGGGTAAGTCCTCATTGCTCAAGATCATGGCCGGCATTGACGATGTCTCCAACGGAGAGGCCCGTCTGATGGAGGGCTACACGGTGGGCATCCTGATGCAGGAACCTCAATTGGATGAGTCCAAGACGGTGTTGGAAAACGTCCAAGACGGGGTTGCCGAGACCAAGGCCATGGTGGATCGGTTCAACGAGATCAGCGGCTTGCTAGCCGATCCGGATGCAGATTATGACGCGCTGCTTGCGGAGATGGGCCAACTCCAAGAGGCGATCGATCACAAGAACGCGTGGGATCTTGATGCCCAACTCGAGCAGGCGATGGACGCGCTGCGCTGCCCGGCGCCCGATTCGGAAATTTCCGTGCTCTCGGGTGGCGAGAAGCGCCGAGTGGCACTGTGTCAGTTGCTGCTGCGCCAACCCGATCTGCTTCTGCTCGATGAACCCACCAACCACTTGGATGCCGAGAGCGTGAACTGGCTGGAGCAG
>JBJOIE010000238.1:0-7042 GCA_046047295.1 Actinomycetota bacterium
TTGGCGCGGGTGACTTCCACACCACAGCGCTCACAGATGATGCCCTTGAAGCGCACGCGCTTGTACTTGCCGCAGTAGCACTCCCAATCTCGGGTTGGGCCGAAGATCTTCTCGCAGAACAGGCCGTCTTTCTCCGGCTTGAGCGTGCGGTAGTTGATCGTTTCGGGCTTTTTCACCTCGCCGTAGGACCACGTGCGGATGTCTTCCGCAGTGGCCAGGCCGATGCGCAGTTCGTCGAAGAAGTTGACGTCTAGCACCTTGTTTCCTTCGTTCGTTGGGGTAGGGATTGTTCAGTAGGGGCGCCGGCGTTAGAGCTCTTCAACGCTGCTCGGCTCACGCCGGGACAGGTCGATGCCGAGCTCTTCGGCGGCACGGAAGGCATAGTCCTCATCGCTGTCCTTCATGTCGATGGCAACACCATCGCCAGAAAGCACCTCAACGTTGAGACACAGTGACTGCATCTCCTTGACCAACACCTTGAACGATTCCGGAATACCGGGCTCAGGGATGTTCTCACCCTTGACGATCGCCTCGTACACCTTCACTCGGCCGAGAACGTCGTCAGACTTGATGGTGAGAAGTTCCTGCAGGGCGTATGCGGCGCCGTAGGCCTCGAGTGCCCACACTTCCATTTCGCCGAAACGCTGACCACCGAACTGCGCCTTGCCACCCAACGGCTGCTGGGTGATCATCGAGTACGGACCGGTGGAACGTGCGTGGATCTTGTCATCGACCAAGTGGTGCAACTTGAGCACGTACATGTAGCCCACTGACACCGGACCGGGGAACGGCTCACCACTGCGTCCGTCGAAGAGACGCGCCTTGCCATCAGGCTCCACGAGCTGGAGACCATCGGCGGTGGGGCGGGTGCTCTCGAGAACGAGGGCGAGTTCCTCCTCGCGTGCACCGTCGAACACCGGGGTTGCCACCTTGGTGCGCGGGGGCACCGAGCGAACAACCTCGGGGAGCTCGGCCGCACGCGGATCACTGGGATTGACTTCCCAGCCTGCAGCGGCCGCCCAGCCCAGGTGCACCTCAAGTACCTGACCCACGTTCATGCGGCCAGGAACACCGAGCGGGTTGAGCACGATGTCAACGGGGGTGCCATCAGCGAGGAACGGCATATCTTCCTGCGGCAGGATCCGGGAGATAACACCCTTATTTCCGTGACGGCCAGCGAGCTTGTCACCTTCGGTGATCTTGCGCTTCTGGGCGATGTAGACGCGCACCAACTTGTTCACACCCGGGGGCAATTCATCACCCTCATCGATATCGAACACGCGAACATCAATCACCTTGCCAGATTCACCATGGGGAACCTTGAGTGAGGTATCGCGAACCTCGCGAGCCTTCTCGCCAAAGATGGCGCGCAGCAGGCGCTCTTCGGGAGTGAGTTCGGTTTCACCCTTGGGAGTGACCTTGCCCACCAGGACGTCGCCTGGAACCACGTCAGCGCCGATGCGAATGATGCCGCGCTCGTCGAGATCGGCGAGCACTTCCTCACTCACGTTCGGGATATCGCGTGTGATTTCCTCCGGACCCAATTTGGTATCGCGAGCATCGATTTCATGCTCCTCGATATGAATGGAGGAGAGCACATCGTCTTGCACCAAACGCTGGGACAAGATGATCGCGTCTTCGTAGTTATTGCCCTCCCAAGACATGAAGGCCACGAGCAAGTTCTTGCCCAGGGCCATCTCACCAAGTTCGGTGGAGGGACCGTCTGCGAGCACCTGTCCGGTGACCACGTGCTGCCCCGCCTCAACCACGGGGCGCTGGTTGAAGCACGTGCCCTGGTTCGAGCGACGGAACTTCTCCATGCGATACGTGGTGTAGGTGCCGTCATCATTGGCAACGTTCACCAAATCGGCGGACACTTCAGTAACCGCACCTGGCTTCTCGGCAATCACGATGTCGCCTGCGTCATAGGCGGAAGGGAACTCCATACCCGTACCCACGAGTGGAGCCTCGGCGCGCAACAACGGCACGGCCTGACGCTGCATATTTGAGCCCATGAGTGCACGGTTCGCATCGTCATGCTCGAGGAACGGAATCATCGCGGTTGCAACGGACCACATCTGACGCGGTGAGACGTCCATGTAATCAACATCGTTCGCCGCAACGTACTCAACCTCGCCGCCGCGGCTGCGAACGAGCACGCGTTCTTCGGTAAACGCACCATCAGCTGCCAGCGGCGCATTGGCCTGGGCGATGACGTGGCGATCCTCTTCATCAGCGGTCAGGTAGTCCACCTGATCAGTGACGCGACCCTTGACCACCTTGCGATAAGGCGTCTCCACGAAACCGAATGCGTTGATGCGGCCGTAGGTGGCAAGTGATCCGATGAGGCCGATGTTCGGGCCTTCCGGAGTCTCAATCGGGCACATGCGACCGTAGTGGGACGGGTGAACGTCGCGCACCTCGAAGCCAGCACGCTCACGGGAAAGACCACCTGGGCCGAGGGCCGAGAGGCGACGCTTGTGGGTAAGACCGGCAAGCGGATTGGTCTGATCCATGAACTGTGACAGCTGCGAAGTTCCAAAGAACTCCTTGATCGAGGCCACCACCGGGCGGATATTGATCAGGGTCTGCGGAGTAATGGCCTCCACATCCTGGGTGGTCATACGCTCGCGAACCACGCGCTCCATCCGGGAAAGCCCGGTACGGATCTGGTTCTGAATCAACTCACCCACGGTGCGCAAGCGGCGATTGCCGAAGTGGTCGATGTCATCGGTCTCCACCGGAACCGGACCGCGCTCGCCGTCCATGGTTTCAAGACCTGCGTGCAAGCGCACGAGATACTCAACGGCGGAGATGACGTCCTCAAGGGTGAGGGTGCTCTGGTCCAGTGGCTTATCGGTGCCGAGCTTCTTATTCACCTTGTAGCGGCCAACCTTGGCAAGGTCATAGCGCTTGGGATTGAAGTAGAAGTTCTCGATCAGATTGCGCGCGTTTTCCAATGTGGGGGGTTCGCCCGGGCGCAGCTTGCGGTAGATATCAAGCAGCGCATCGTCTTGCGAAGCAATCGGATCCTTGTCCAGGGTGTCCATCAAAATCGGGTAGTGCCCGAAGCGCTCGCGGATCTGTTCCGCGGTCATGCCCAGCGCCTTCAAGAACACCGTGATGGGCTGCTTGCGCTTACGGTCAACACGAACGGCAACGAGATCCTTCTTGTCGATCTCGAACTCCAGCCAAGCACCGCGGCTCGGGATGATCTTGCCAACGAAGATGTCCTTGTCGGTGGCCTTATCAATGGAGCGCTCGAAGTAGACGCCCGGTGAGCGCACGAGCTGCGATACAACCACGCGCTCGGTGCCGTTGATGATGAAGGTGCCCTTCTCGGTCATCAGCGGGAAATCACCCATGAACACGGTCTGGGACTTGATCTCACCGGTCTCGTTATTCATGAACTCTGCAGTGACGAACAGCGGTGCCGAGTAGGTGAGGTCCTTCTCCTTGCACTGCTCCACCGTGTACTTCGGGGGTTCAAAGCGGTGATCGCGGAAAGACAGAGACATCATCCCGGCGAAGTCTTCAATGGGGCTGATCTCTTCGAAGATCTCAGTCAGGCCCGAGACCTGCGGGATCTCGGTGTTGCCCGCGGCAATTTCCTCCTTGACCTTGGCCTGCCACTCAGGGCGACCGAGCAGCCAGTCAAAGCTGGCGCGCTGCAGGCGGAGCAGATCAGGAACCGACAGCGGCTCCCGGATCTTCGCGAAGGAGGCCCTCTTGAGGCCTGGGGACAAAGTAGCGACGTCTGAGCGCGTAGCGGTCATTGCAACCTTTCCGGACTAGCTGCGGCAACGCTTTCCCCGGACGGCTGATAAGCCCACCTTGTCAAATGCGAGCACATGACAAGCGGGCTAGAGGCTTTTGGAGGGCAGCGCAACGCAGCAGCATAGCCGAACGGCAAGCCGCTGTCCACAGGGGGTCTTGCGGCGAATCATCGGTCTTCCCGCCCTCGCCGGTGCTCTGACAGCTGCTCACCGATCTAGGAGGGGGACCCTCGTTTCGCCACGGTCTCCCGCGCGTGGGTGAATGGTGGACTCTTCGCGGCAAAAGGTCAAGCAGGGACACCGAATTTTGTACGTATCGTGGCCGGGTTGTGACCTTGCTGCCTAGGGCACGGCTACCGGCCGTTAGCCTGCCGTCACCCGCCCTCCAGCGGGAACCACACTTGAGGAGACGCATGGCACATGTAGTTGAGTTCACGCTGAACGTGAAGCCCGGGCACTACCAAGACGTACTGGACCTGTATTCAGATTTCGCCCATGACTACATGGCGGTGGACCCACACCTCAAGTCCGTCCACATCGTGGGCGATGCGGCCTCTGGGGTCGTGCGCGGAATTGGTGTCTTCGACACCGAAGCCGCTGCCGCAGCAGTCAATAGCGATGTCATTTTTGCCACATTCAACGAGCAGATCGCCCCGTGGATCAGCAGTCCCCCTAAGCGAGTCATGCTTGACCTGGTCCACGCTTGGCACAGGTGAATCTCTGGGCCCCGACTTCGCGGGCAGTCGATAAGCATTACGAAAGCACTGAGGGGGCCGATCCCTTCGGATCGGCCCCCTCAGTGTTGAGAACTACTTGAGCGAGACGGTGGCGCCAGCGCCCTCGAGCTGCTCCTTGGCCTTCTGAGCGGTCTCCTTGTTGACCTTCTCCAGGATCGGCTTCGGTGCACCCTCCACCAGGTCCTTGGCT
The DNA here is from genome assembly GCA_046047295.1 of Actinomycetota bacterium. GTDB lineage: Bacteria > Actinomycetota > Actinomycetes > S36-B12 > S36-B12 > VGCC01. The sequence continues at coordinate 4,704 of JBJOIE010000238.1, forward strand.
TCCTTCAGGCCGAGGTTGGTGAGTGCACGAACCTCCTTGATGACGGCAATCTTGTTGCCACCATCGGCTTCGAGGACAACGTCAAACTCATCCTGCTCTTCAGCGCCACCGGCAGCATCGCCACCGCCAGCTGCAGGTGCAGCGGCAGCAACGGCCACGGGGGCAGCTGCGGTCACGTCGAAGGTTTCTTCGAAGACCTTCACAAACTCGGACAGTTCAAGAAGGGTCATCTCCTTGAAAGCGTCCAACAACTCATCGGTGCTCAACTTCGCCATGATGGCTTCCTTTCAGGTTCTACCGGCCGAGGGCCGGGTGGGACTTAGCCCTCGGTGGTTTCCTCCGCGGAAGCTTCCGCGTCGGCGTTTTCAGTTGCGACCTCTTCGGTCTCGACAACAGCCTCAGCTGCTGAATCGGTGGTGTCTGCGGCTGCCTCCTCAACGGGTGCAGCTTCTTCGACAGCCGCGGGAGCCTCTGCGGGTGCAGCGGCTTGTGCGGCATTGGGATCTGCCTCGAGCTTGGTCTGCAATGCACCTAGTGCACGTGCAGCCTTGCCCAGCGGTGCAGCCAGAAGTGCAGCAGCTTGAGACTGCTTCGCCTTCATTGCGCCCGCCAACTTCGAAAGCAGAACCTCGCGGGATTCAAGATCAGCGATCTTGCCAATCTGCGCAGCGGTGAGAACCGCGCCGTCCATGACGCCGCCCTTGATCACCAGCGCGGGGTTGTCTTTGGCGAACTTGCGAATGCCCTTAGCGGCATCCACCGGATCACCCTTGACAAACGCGATTGCGCTTGGACCAGCGAGCAAGTCATCGAGACCGGACAGACCAGCATCACGCGCCGCGATCTTGGTCAAAGTGTTCTTGACCACGGCATACGTAACGTTGGCGCCCAGCGAGCGACGCAACTCCTTGAGCTGAGCCACGGTCAACCCGCGGTACTCAGTCAATACCGCGGCATTGGAATCGCGGAAATGATCGGCGATCTCGGCGACTGATGTCACCTTGCTCGACCGTGCCATGGGGCTCCTTCCATCTGCCCCACCAAGCAAAACGCCCCGGCGCAGGCGCACGGGGCACACCCCACAAGGGGCACTTCCAGTTCACCTGCGCGGGCCGCCCGCTCAGCGGGACCTTCAACCGGATCAGGTGATCCGGTGACCAGCGGTCTTTGGTTCGGTAGGAGCGTACGGCATGGCCTCACACGTGAATGGGGCGGGTGCCTTCGCACCCGCCCCATCACCTCGTAATTCAAGCCCTACGGCAGCAGCTTCCTCGTGGGCGCTGGTTGCTTGAAGGTGGCTACCTTCGCAGCGGACTTCATCGAATTGCCAGCGAGGTACACCTGGTTGGTCTTGCCGAGACGACCGAGCGTGCCGTCTGAGCCGTACTGACCCATCCAGAAACCGGTGAGACCCTGGTGCGAAGTCTTGGTGATCACCAACGGCACTGAAGCAGCCGAACGGAAGTTCTTCGACTGTGTCTGCAAGGCGTTGATCAGACCCTTGCGCGTGAGGTTAGGCCCGGCAGCCTTTAACGCCTGCGAGAGCACGTACGCGGTATTCACGCCGTAGTAGGTGTAGAAGTTCCACGGGAGACCCGCGGCCTCAACAAGGGTCTTCATCTGGCTCACATACGGGTTGCCCACGTCTGTGATCGGAGTGAGGAAGCTCGGGGTGTAGATCCCATTGAGCAGGCCCTTTGCAGTAGCAGCCCCCAGTGCAAGCGAGAGAATTGCCGGCTCCGTTGCCACCGAGTTAATAACCCACGTTGGCTTGAACTGAACCGCAGCCGACGTGCGCAGCAGGTTCACTGTGCCCGTAGTCACGCCGAAGAACACAACGAGTTCACATCCAGCTGACTTCAGCTTCGTGACCTGGGCCGCGAATGGCTGAGTGATCGCGGACTGCTGATAGGAGGCCTGCGCCGCCCAATCCGTCATTCCTGCAGCTGAGAAACCCTGCCCAGCGTTCTCGCCGAATTCACCCTCTTGATAGAAGAAGCAGCGCTTCTTGCTGGCCAACTCAGGTGTGTCCTTGATGAACTTGGCCATCACCTTGGCCTCAACCAAGTATGACGGGAAGTAAGGGAAGGTCATCGGATACTTCGAGGCATTATCGAATACCGAGGCACCGGTGTTGACGAATACATCGGGGATGTTTTGCGAATTGAGGGAATCCACAACTGCAAGGTGGTTAGCCGTTCCCAACGCGCCGTACATCGCGAAGATTTTGTCGTTGAGGATCAATTCGTTCGTGGCCGTAACCGTGTTAGTCGGGTTGTACTTGTCATCCTTGGTTACGAACTTGATTTGGCGACCATTGATGCCGCCACTCTTGTTGA
>JBJOIE010000239.1:0-7392 GCA_046047295.1 Actinomycetota bacterium
TCGCGCCCACCTGGCAGGACCGCTACCAAGCATTGGTCAGCGGCATCACTGCTCAATTTCGCGCACTGCCCGCACATGCACCCATCCGGCTCGCCAAGCGCACGTCCAACCTCTTCCGCACGCGGGCCGCGGCGGCTGGCCCGGGCCTTGATGTGGCGGCATTCGATGGCGTGTTGCACATAGACCCGGTGGCACGGACAGCAGAGGTCCTCGGGATGACCACCTACGAACACCTGGTGGCCGCCACCCTGCCCTATGGCCTGATGCCGATGTGTGTTCCACAGTTGCGCACCATCACCCTCGGCGGAGCTGTAACCGGTCTGGGAATCGAGAGCGCGAGTTTTCGCAATGGCACACCGCATGAATCCGTGATCGAGATGGACGTCCTCACCGGATCGGGTGAGGTGCTCACCGTTTCCGGCCGGGAAGATGATCCGCACCGTGATCTCTTCTATGGATTCCCCAACTCCTACGGTTCCCTCGGATACGCACTGCGCATCAAGATCGAACTAGAACCCACAAAGCCCTTCGTGCGGTTGCGTCATCTGCGCTTCGCAACGGCAGAGGCAATGACCCAGGCCATCGCAGAACTCAGTGCCAACCGTGAATACGACGGTATGCGCATCGACTTCCTTGACGGCACCGTGTTCTCCCCCACCGAGCAGTACCTCACCCTGGGCGAGATGGTGGGCGAGATCCCCGCGGGGATGAAGCTCAGCGATTACACGGGAATGGATATCTACTACCGCTCTATTCAGTCCAAGACCGAAGACGTTTTGACCATCCACGATTACCTCTGGCGTTGGGACACTGACTGGTTTTGGTGCTCACGGGCAATGGGGGCCCAGAATCCGAAGATTCGTCGATGGTGGCCCAAGCACAAGTTGCGCAGTGACGTGTACTGGAAGCTCGTGGATCTAGATAAGAAGTTTCGCTTAAGTGCACGCGCGGCAAAGATCCAAGGGAAACCCGAACGTGAATACGTGGTGCAAGACATCGAGGTGCCCGTGGATCGGCTCCCGGAATTCCTCGAGTTCTTTCACGAGGAAGTGGGAATCGAGCCAGTGTGGGTATGCCCCCTTAAGCAGCGTGACCCGAATGCGCGATGGCCCCTCTATGAATTCGATCCTTCTGTGACCTACGTCAACGTTGGTTTCTGGTCTACCGTGCCACTGCCCGCTGGGGTGGATCCAACCGAAGGAAGGGTGAACCGCCGAATCGAAGACGTGGTTACCGCCCTCGATGGTAGGAAATCCCTGTACTCAGCCGCCTATTACGCCGAGGAGGATTTCTGGTCCATCTACGGCGGAAGTGATTACCGAATACTCAAGAAAAAGTACGACCCAGATTCCCGTTTAACCGATCTCTATTCAAAGGTGGTGCGTGCCAAGTGAAGCTCGCAGATGCGTTCGCCATGATTGTCACTCCGGATCGCAACGTTAGTTTCCGTGCATACGATGGCTCAGTTGCCGGACCGCAGGACAATGACGTAATCCTTGAGGTACGTACTCCGCGTGCAGTGGAGTATTTGGCGTCTTCACCGAATCAACTTGGTCTAGCACGCGCCTACGTCTCCGGTGATTTGGAAATCATCGGCGATGCGTATACCGCACTCAGCCGTCTCTACCCGATGGATATCTCGCACCTCACCTGGAGCGATAAGTGGAAGCTCGCCAAGACATTTGCGCCCTACGCCATCAAGCGCCCGGTGCCTCCGCCGCAGGAGCGCACCCTGTCCGGGCGGCGCCACTCGAAGAATCGTGATGCGGAAGCAATTCACCATCATTACGACGTCAGCAACACCTTCTACCGCTGGGTACTGGGCCCATCCATGGCCTATACCTGCGCGGTATTCCCCAACCGTGAAGCGAGCCTCGAGCAGGCACAGGAGGAGAAGTTCGATCTGGTGTGCCGCAAACTCGGCCTGGAACCAGGCATGCGCCTGCTGGATGTGGGGTGCGGCTGGGGCGGCATGGTGCGCCATGCGGTGAAGCACTACGGAGTTACCGCCATCGGTGTCACGCTCTCCGAACAGCAGGCCGCCTGGGGTCAGCAGATGATCGCCGATGAAGGTTTTGGTGATCGGGCCCAGATTCGCTTCAGTGATTATCGCGATGTTCCCGAAACACAGTTCGATGCCGTTTCCTCCATTGGGCTCACCGAACACATTGGTCGTGCGAACTATCCGAGCTACTTCTCGTTCCTCTTCAACAAGCTCAAGTACGAAGGCCGGATGCTCAACCACACCATTACTCGGCCGAGCAATGAGGAAGTCACGCACTATCGGCGCTCTTTCATCAATAGGTACGTATTCCCTGATGGCGAACTTTCTGGTCCGGGGCACATCATGAGCGTGATGAATTCCGCAGGCTTTGAAATCCGTCATGAGGAAAACCTGCGCGAGCACTACGCGCTTACCTTGAAGCACTGGTGCGAAAACTTAGAAGACCACTGGGATGAAGCGGTGGATGAAGCCGGTCTTGGCACGGCACGGGTGTGGCGCCTGTATATGGCCGCCTCGCGCCTTGGCTTTGATATTGACACCATTCAGCTTCATCAAACACTCGGGGTGAAGTTGGCCCCTGGCGGATTCTCCGGAATGCCGCTGCGGCCAGATTTCACCACCCGCGCACCCGCATTGGCGTAGTGGACTAAAGCCTGTGACCTAAGTCGGGCTCACGAATATGTGGCTCGCGGTTGCGAGCGGCACCTCGGCGTATTCACCAGCACTGCCCACCATCACGCCTTCCGCAGCCGCGTATGCCTTGACGTCTGCGCCCGGCAACGCGCCCACCCTGCGAAGCTCTGCCATGACCGCTTCATCGGTCTGAATGGTCTCTGCCAATCGGCGCACGGTGAGCCGTTGCACGTCAGGCGTAACAATCTCCGTGATGGGCACCAGGCCAGAGGTCTGCGCATTTTTCACCGCCGCATCCGGATCAAGTTCGGCCAGGCCAGGAATGGGCATCCCATAGGGCGAGACGCTGGGCTGACCCAAGACTGCGAGCAGTCTGCGCTCCACGGCTTCACTCATTACGTGCTCCCACCGGCACGCTTCCCCGTGGACTTCCTCCCACGGCATCTTCAGGATGTCTACCAGCATGCATTCGGCCAGGCGATGTTTGCGCATCACCCGCATCGCCGCTTCGCGCCCGCGTTCAGTGAGTTCGAGGTGCCGATCCGAGGCCACCACCAATAACCCATCGCGTTCCATCCGTGCCACGGTCTGGGAAACGGTGGGACCGCTCTGGCTCAGCCGCTCCGCGATTCGCGCGCGCATCGGGGTGATGCCCTCTTCTTCGAGTTCATACACCGTCCGCAAATACATCTCGGTGGTATCGATCAGATCACTCACCGAACACCTCCCTCACGGGATGTTGTCGTGGGCAATCGCAGTGGGGCACAGGCGCAACCGTACTCGCTGGGCAGGATTCCCGCCCTGGCTCTAGCGTGAGCACGTGCCCAGCGTGATGTGGTTTCGCCGTGATCTGCGGCTGATGGACAACCCCGCACTGCTTGCAGCGATCGCCGATGCCCGTGCCGCTGGGGATGGTCAGGTGGTGCCGCTCTTCGTACTCGATCCAGCCCTGTGGGATCCAGCGGGCTCGGTTCGCCAACATCGGCTCCTGGCTTCACTGCGCGCCCTGGGGGGCACCGTGGGGCGAAACCTCCTGATCCGCCATGGGAATCCACGCACGGTGGTTCCCGAGATCGCCCAGGCGGCCGGCGCCACCGGGGTGCACGTGTCAGCGGACTACACACCCATGGGTATCCGCCGTGACCAAGAGGTGGGAGCATCCCTTGCCAAGGCGGGAATCGAGTTAATCCGAACCGGCTCGCCCTATGCAGTTGCACCGGGCCGAGTACGTAAAGCCGATGGCACTGCCTACCGGGTGTACACGCCGTTCTATCGCGCGTGGGTTACCCACGGCTGGCGGGCCCCCGCAGCTGATCCACCCTCGGACGTTGACTGGTGGATGCCGGTGGAGTGCCAAGGCTTTCCAGACGTTCAACCCTTAGCTACTGAATTGACTCTTGTGGGCGGCGAGGAAGCCGCATGGACGCGGTGGGAATCCTTTCGCCAGAACGCTCTGAGCGCGTACCCCGAAGCACGTGATCGCCCTGATGTTGCCGGCACATCACTTTTAGGCGATGCGCTCAAGTTTGGGGAAATCCACCCACGCTCACTCCTTGCCGAACTCACAGACGCAGATGACGTGTTCCGCAAGGAACTGTGCTGGCGGGAGTTCTATGCAGATGTGCTTTTCCATAATCCGCGCAGCGTGTACCAATCACTTGATCGGCGCTTCGATTCCGCTATGCGCTGGACCGAAGGTAGTGACATGGAGCGGTATCTGAACGCTTGGCGCACCGGGAATACCGGCTTCCCCATTGTCGATGCCGGAATGCGCCAGCTCCTCCACGAGGGCTGGATGCACAACCGTGTTCGCATGATCACCGCAAGTTTCCTCGTCAAGGATCTGCACGTGCAGTGGCAGCATGGGGCTACCCACTTCATGCAGCACCTGCGCGATGGAGACACCGCGAGCAATGTTCATGGGTGGCAGTGGACCGCGGGATGCGGCACTGACGCGGCACCATTTTTTCGAATTTTCAATCCGACCAGCCAAGGAATCAAGTTCGATCCGCACGGGGATTACGTACGCAGGTACGTGCCAGAGCTCGCACACATTCCAGGTAAAGCTGTACATGAGCCATGGCTAGCAGCCGATGGGTACGCCCATGGCTACGTTGCGCCAATCGTGGATCACGGCACCGAACGGCAGATCGCCTTAGCTGATTACTCCGCAATCAAAGGCGTTGCCCGAGACTGAACCGCTTGGGGCGGTCGGCACCCACCCTTTGCCAGTTGTTCACCTTCAGGACATATTGTGCGGCCATGCCCACCCTCGCCGTTCTCTCCATGAAGGGCGGCGTGGGCAAGACCTCCCTCACGCTGGGCCTAGCGAGTGCGGCCTGGAATCGCGGTGCACGGGTGCTCGTGGTGGATCTCGATCCACAGGCCAATGCCAGTATGGGCCTAGGTGTGGTGGGAGTAGGGATCACGCCCCCAGAGTTGACGGTGAGCGATGTTCTCGCCGATCCGCGTCCTGGGATCGCGGCACAGGCAGTCATTGATTCCACGTGGGGGCCGCGGGTCAAAGTCTTACCCGCGGAGCGGGCCCTCGAGCATCGCAATTACCCCGATGGCCCCAACTCTGCACTGCGCCTTCGGGTGGCATTGGCGAGCATTACGCGTTCCTTTGACCTGGTGCTCATCGACTGCCCCCCATCGCTTGGTGAAATGACCAGAAATGCACTGCACATCGCCACCCATGCCGCCGTGGTCACCGAGCCTGGTTACTTCGCACTGCATGGAGCCGAACAGGCAATTGACGCGATTGATCTGATTCGAAACGCCGCCAATCCCTCGCTGCAATCCACCCTCGTAGTGCTCAATCGCGTACGAATGACAGTTGCTGAGCACCGCAATCGGGTTGCTGAAATTAGTGAGGCATATCCGGAATTGGTGTCAGACATCATGGTGCCCGAACGAAATGCGATCGCGCAGGCCGAAGCAGCAAGCATGCCGATCCATGCTTGGGATTCACCGGCAGGGAGTGAGCTTGCCGGTGTTTTTGATTCACTATTGGATGTGGTGGCGCCTCGGTTACGGGTTGTTCCACCACCGGTGATTGAGTCTTAACGGAGGAATCACTGATGAATCAACAATTCGATCCCACACCACGCCCAGCGCTCCGCAAGGCGGCCGATGCCGATGTGCACCCGATCACTGCCCATGTTGCCGATGATTCCGATACTGGTGAACTTAAGGAACGCAGGAAGGGTAAGTCACTCAAGGCCAAGCGGGGCAAATCTAGTTCGGACACACTCCGGGTAGCGAAGTCGAAGAAGCACCGAGATGAGAAACCCGTTGCGGTGACGATCACGGTAACGAAGGCTCAGCGCAAGGAGCTCAAGCGCGAAGCGAAGGCTCGCGGTATATCGATCGAGCAACTCGTCGCCGAGCGCATCAACTAGTTCATGTGCTGCGCATCGCGCACTTTTACGCAACGGGATTCCTGGCGTCGTAATAAAGGAATTGCCGGCCCTTGGCCACTAAGCCGAGGGATAGGCCAATGCAGGCAAGGCCGCCGGTAACCACGGAAAGGGCTTCACCACCCAGGGCCGCCACCGCACCTGCTTCCACATCACCTAGGCGTGGGCCACCAGCGATAACAACGATGTTGATCCCCTGCAATCTTCCCCGGAAATCATCCGGGGTGGCTGTCTGCAGAATCGTGGTGCGCAGGATCGCCGAAACGTTGTCCGCTGCCCCCGCAATGGCGAGGAAGAGCAATGCCAGTGGGAGGAAGCGCACCAATCCGAAACCGGTGATGGCTAGGCCCCACACCACGATCGCGATCACGATTGCTCGCCCCTGATAGCGCACGTGTCCCACCCAGCCAGAGAAAACACTCAAGGCAACCGCACCAATTGCAGGCGCAGCAGAGAGCAGACCCAGGGTGAGGGCGATTTCCTCCTGCGTGCCGCCGTACCAGAGAGCGGCGATTGCTGGGAAGAGCGCGCGCGGCATGCCGAAGATCATGGCTACCAGGTCTTGATAGAAGGTCATCTGCAAATTGCGCTTACCGCGCAGGAATGCCAAACCTTGTTTCACCGCAACCCAGCCGGCCTTCGGCGGCTCACCACTTGCCGTGGGAGTGGGTGGCAACGATGGCAAGCGCCACATCGCCCACACCAACACACTGAAAGCCACCACGTCTGCGGCATATGCCGCACTCACCGTGCCCGTAGCCGCGATGAGTGCACCACCAATGAGCGGACCCATCGCGAACCCAATGTTCCAGGTCATTGAAGACAGTGCATTTGCTGCGGGTAAGAGCTCGGCCGGAACTATCCGCGGAACGATCGCTTGGCGCGCAGGCGTGCCCACCGCGAAGAAGGCCGAACCCAGCGCAACGATGACGTAGAGCAGACCTACTGAATTGATTCCCATGAGTGACTGGGTGAGAAAGAGAAGTGACGTGATCCATAGGCCTATGGCTGTGACCACTCCCACGATGCGGCGATCGAATGCATCGGAGAGCGTTCCACCGTAAAGGCCGAAGCCGATGAGTGGAATCAGTTGAGCCAACCCCACCAGCCCCACCATGAAGCTCGAATTAGTGAGGTCATAGACCTGCAGGCCGACCGCAACCGCGGTCGTCTGCTGACCCGCATTGGCCACGCTCAAGCCGGTCCATAAGCGCCGGAATGGCGGGCTTACCCGCAGGGGCGTGAGATCGGCGAAAACGCGTGCCACGCGCGCAGACTACGGAGATAGGCGATCCACCGCCCACCCCGCCGGATCATCCAGTGCGGGGTAGC
>JBJOIE010000240.1:0-3937 GCA_046047295.1 Actinomycetota bacterium
GCTGGCGTTCACCACCGCTGAGAGTGTCTGCCCGCAGATGTTTGCGCTCAGCAAGGATGGGAAACAGGGTGAACACTCGATTCTCCGATGCGGTGCGCTGGGCGTGCGTGCGCCACATGCCACCAAGGCGAAGGTTCTCCAGGACCGTGAGATCTGGGATGGTGGATCGGCCTTCCGGAACAAGGGCTACCCCGCGACGCACCACGTCTTCGGGACTCATCCCCGTGATGTCTTCACCATTCATATGAATGGATCCCGATTTGGGCTTCACCAGGCCAGCCAATGTGCGCATCAAGGTGGACTTGCCCGCACCGTTGGCACCGATGACCGCAGTCACTCGTCCAGGTGGGACGGTGAGCGAGACCTCGGACAGCGCCTGAACGCTTCCATAACTCACACTCAGGTTTTCCACGGTGAGCATTAGTGGTCACCATCCTCACCGAGGTAAGCGGCCAAAACCGCTGGATCGGCTCGCACGTGGTCAGGTGTTCCCGCAGAAATGACTTTGCCTGCATCGAGCACCCAGATGAGATCGCATACGTCCATGACCAATTCCATATGGTGCTCAACGAGGAGCACGGTGCGCTCGGGAATCCAAGACTTGATGAGCTTCGCAAGATCTGCCATGTCCGCAGCGCTGATCCCACCAGCGGGCTCATCGAGCAAGATCACTTTCGGATCGCTCACTAACGCGCGGGCCAGAGCAACGCGCTTTTGCACAGGGTAAGGAAGTTCACTGGGCAGCCGATGTGCATCATCATCCACGCCAAGCTGGGTCATCACCTCATGTGCCTTCTCACGCAACCTGCTTTGCTCGGCGTCTGTCCAGGGCATCGCGAGCGCATCAGCCACGATGCCACTCTTGACGTGCGCTGAACCCCCGAGCATCACGTTCTCTTCAACGGAAAGCGCCGGGAAAAGACCAACACCTTGCAGGGTGCGCGCGATTCCCATCTTGGTGAGTTTGTGGGTCTTGATGTGCTTGAGCTTCTTTCCCTGAAATCGCACATATCCAGAATCGGGAGTGAGGAACCCCGACATCACGTTGAACACCGTGGTCTTGCCCGCGCCGTTGGGGCCGATAAGGCCGGTCACCGTTCCTTCGGGGATGCCAATGCTCACCCCATCAAGAATGGTGAGGCCAGACAACGAAATAGAAACGTCAACCGTTTCTAGAAGCGGGTGAGTGAGCGGCAGAACGTACTTCACTCCCCAAGCCTCCCCACTCGCAAAACGTTGACCCTTGAGTGTGAAGGTGAAAGGTGAGGCGGTCAACCGATTTGCCGGATTGGCCCATCAGGTACAAAAAGAAGATGGGCACCCCGCATAGCAGGGTGCCCATCAGCGCTTCGAGATTTAGACCTCGTCTTCACTCATCAGGCCCTTGACCCGGTTGGGATCCACCTGGATTCCTGGGCCCATGGTTGAGGAGAGCACGGTCTTCTTGATGTAACGACCCTTGGACGCGGATGGCTTGAGCCGAAGCACCTCGTCGAGCACGGCGCCGTAGTTCTCCACGAGTTGGGCCTCGCCGAAACTGACCTTGCCGATGGGGAATTGCAGATTCGAGTGCTTATCCACGCGGAACTCGATCTTGCCGCCCTTGATATCGCCCACGGCCTTGGCCACATCCATGGTGACGGTGCCTGTCTTGGGGTTGGGCATCAATCCGCGCGGACCGAGGACCTTGCCCAGGGTGCCCACCTTGCCCATGAGGTCAGGCGTGGCAACAACGGCATCGAAATCCGTCCAGCCGCCCTTGACCTTCTCGAGCATGTCGTCTGAGCCCACGTAATCCGCACCTGCGGCACGTGCTTCATCTGCCTTCTCGCCATTGGCAAAAACCAGGACCCGAGCGGTCTTGCCAGTTCCGTGCGGCAGGTTGACGGTGCCACGAACCATTTGATCGGCCTTGCGGGGATCAACGCCTAGACGCATTGACACCTCAACGGTCTGATCGAACTTGGTGCCTGAGCCGGTTTGCTTAACCAGGCGAACGGCTTCCAGCGGGCTGTAGAGGTTGTCCGCTTCAATCTTTTCTACCGCGGAGCGGTAGGCCTTGCTGCGCTTCATATCTGCTCCTTCGCAGGTGTGGTGTGCGAGCCGCGCTGGCTCTCCCACGCTTTCGGTTGGTACCGGAGTCTGTTGACTACGCGGTGACGGTGATGCCCATCTGACGTGCGGTGCCTTCGATGATCTTCATCGCTGCATCAACATCATTGGCATTGAGGTCGGGCATCTTCGTCTCAGCGATCTCACGAACCTGAGCCTTGGTGATACTGCCGGCCTTGACGGTGTGTGGGGTGCCTGATCCCTTTTCCAGGCCAGCGGCCTTAAGGATCAACTTGGCAGCGGGCGGAGTCTTGAGGATGAAATCGAAACTGCGATCCTCGTACACGGTGATCTCCACCGGGATGACCTGCCCACGCTGGTTTTCCGTTGCGGCGTTATACGCCTTGCAGAAATCCATGATGTTTACGCCGTGCTGACCCAACGCGGGGCCCACCGGCGGAGCGGGATTGGCCTGGCCAGCCTGAATCTGCAATTTGATCAGGCCGGAGACCTTCTTCTTCGGTGCCATTGTTCTTCCGGGTCCTTACTTTCGTGATACCAGCCCGCGGCGCGGACTGGGTTGCTAGTTCTTGACGATCTGGCTGAAGGCCAATTCGACAGGAGTTTCGCGGCCGAAGATCTCCACCAAGCCCGTGACCTTCTGGGACTCGATGTTGATTTCGGAGATTGTGGCGTGGAGGGTGGCGAAGGGGCCATCCACCACTGTGACGGAATCACCAACGTTGATGTCGATGGTGATTGCGGCCGGAGCCTGGCCTGAGCCTGCGGCGGCGCCTGCGCCAGCAGCAACCGTTCCCGCAGCAGCTGCTTTCTTTTCCGGCGCTGGAGCGAGGATCGCAGCAACCTCATCAAGGGAAAGTGCGGACGGGGTATGACCGTGGCCAACAAAGCCGGTCACACCGGGGGTATGCCGCACCACACCCCATGACTCATCAGTGAGATCCATGCGCACGAGAACGTATCCAGGGAACTTATTGCGCTTGACCTGCTTGCGCACGCCACCCTTGATTTCGGTGACCTCTTCCATCGGAACTTCGATCTGGAAGATGTAATCCTCCATATTCAAGGTGGAAGTTCGCGCCTCAAGGTTGCCCTTCACCTTGTTCTCATAGCCCGCGTAGGAATGCACCACGTACCAGTCACCGGGGGCAAGGCGCATTTGTTCCTTGAAAGCAACAACGGGATCTACTTCTTCGGCCTCTTCCGCTTCTTCAGCGTCTGCGGCTGCATCCACGATTGCTTCCGCCTCGGCAACAACCTCCTCAGCATCGGCTGCAGCGTCAGCAAGTTCCTGGGCCTCTTCAACTACCTCGGCCTCAGCCTCAAGTTCATTGACGGCGAAACCTTCAGCCGCCTGCTCGATGGAATCCAGCACCGCATCCTCGGCTGCTGCTTCCTCGGCCGGAACGGCGAAGGGATCATTGAAATTCTGATCCTGTTCGGACACGTCAGTGCACTCCTTGGTTCTTCGTGGTGGTTGTGGCTGCTCTATCCGAAGACGAACAGCACTCCCTGGGTGAATACGTAGTCATACAAAGCAATGACCCCCGCCATGAAGAGCACGAAGACCAAGACAACCGTGGTGTAGGCGATGAGTTCCTTGCGAGTGGGCCAGATGACCTTGCGGAGCTCAACGATGACCTGGCGGATGAAGAGGGCAAGACGAGCGAAGATGTTCTTGTCCTTCTTATCCGTTTTCGCCTTGGCAGAATCACTCCGCTCATCAGCATCATCGTTTCCGGAATTCACCACGTCAGACATCTCGCTCACCTCCTACTTCCTTCTCGCGCCGTTCGGCGTGTTCATCCGAACGCATCGGGTGATGCGTTCGATCCGGCTCGCACCGGACCTTGCAGGGCCGAAG
>JBJOIE010000241.1:0-10036 GCA_046047295.1 Actinomycetota bacterium
ACGGCACCGAAAAACTCGGGGGCGAGCAAGCAGATGAGGTGATCCACCTGGGAACCCAAGCGGGGGAGTGCTTCAGCGGGTGCCACGGGGATGGCGAGGGTGATGGAGCGCGGCTTGTGCGCCCGGGCGACGGCGATGGCGGCTTCTGCTGTTGCCCCAGTGGCCAGACCGTCATCCACGATCACTGCATCGCGCCCGGTGATGGATGTCATTTCGCGATGCGGCCGGTACAGCAACGCCCGTGCGCGTACCTGCTCGGACTCCGCTGCGGCGAGGCGTTGGAACTCTTGCGGGGTGATTCCAGCCGCAACGAGGTCATGGCGATGGGCAATGACCACTCCACCTTCGCCCACGGCACCTATCGCGAATTCGGGACGGGTGGGAAGACCGACCTTGCGGACGAGTAGGACGTCAAGCGGTGCGCTGAGGCGGGTGGCGACTTCAGCTGCGATGGGAACGCCACCTCGGGGTAAAGCGAGGATGACTGGGTCGGGTAAGGCCAATTCCTCGGCAGCCAACGCGAGGTGTTGTCCCGCTTGGACACGATTGGTGAACATAACTCGTTGCCTCGAATTCTTCACGCACCGTTAAGCAACACGTTACTTCCGCTGAGGCCAAAAGGGAATCGAAGGCGGGCTAATTGGAGTGTGGCGCGCATCGTTCACCTTGCCAACTTTGTAGGCCCTAGGAGTGGTGGCTTGCGCACCACTATGGAGAACCTGGCTCGCGGGTACGCACGCGCCGGTCATGAGGTGCACTTCATAGTGCCTGAAAATCCCGATACCTGGTCACGCCCGACGAGTGCGGTTGTGCACCAGCTTCCCAGTGTCTATGTCCCCTTCTCCGCCGGATATCGGGTTATCCATCGCTCGGCAGCAGTGGTGTCCGCATTGGAGCGGATTGCCCCGGATGTGGTCGAAATCTCGGATCGACTGACGCTCGGGGTAGCTGCGCAGTGGGCGCGTGCAGCCGGTGTGCACTCCACAGTGATTGCACATGAACGCATCGACGGAGTTCTCGCAAGTTTTTTCCCGTACCTTCCAGGGCGTGCATTAGCTGACACCATTAACCGGAGAATCGCTGCAGAGGTGGACGTGGTGGTCGCCACTACTGCATTTGCCGCCGCAGAATTTGACAGGATCGGTGTCCGGAGTGTCCGTGTTCCCCTCGGTGTCGATGCAACCCAATTCGGAGCTCGTACTACTCCGCAGATTGGTTCGGGCAGACCGCAATTGGTGATGTGTTCAAGGCTGTCTCGAGAGAAACGACCCGAATTCGCCCTCGAGGTACTGGACGAGGCAACGCGCCTGGGTCGCGAATGGGACCTCGTTATTGCTGGCGATGGCCCACTGCGGCGATCCATGGAAAGGCGTGCGCGTGATCTTCCCGTCTATTTCAGGGGATTCGTGAGCGATCGCGCTGAACTCGCATACCTCCTGCAATCAGCGGATGCTTACCTTGCACCTGGTCCGATCGAGACTTTCGGGCTGGCCGCCTTAGAGGCGCTTGCGTGCGGCACGCCTGTGGTGTGCAACAACAAATCAGCTTTGCCAGAGATAGTTGGCAACGCTGGATACGCCTGTGCGCTCGAGCCAAAGACTTGGGTGAACGCGATTGAGCGGATGCTGCATCCCTCCAACGTTGACCTGCGATCTCTGGCGCGGTCGCGAGCTGAGTCGCTGCCATGGTCAGTGACTGTTGCAGAAATGCTGCAGGTGCATGGATACGACGCGGATGCGGAACCTGAAGCGCTCGCACCGACTCGGGTAGCGAAGGCCGCTTGACATGCTCCCTACCGAACCTCACGGCTTCCGAACTGTTGTGGTTGCGGGTCTCGGGGATTCGGTGACGTTTGGGGTTGGTGATGCCGGCCCAGACTGCGTGGGTCCATCGTGGGCAGGGCGCTTCGCCCATGACATAGGTGCGCACGCCTTCATCAACGTTTCGGGAACGGGACGTCGGGCAGCGGATCTGATTCGGACTCAGGTTCCCCTGGTGCTGGAGTACAAACCAAGTTATGCCTTGATCAGCGTGGGCGGCAATGATGTGTTGCGCAGGAAGTTCGATCCTGTGATGGTGGGACGCCAGCTCCGGGAGGCTGCCACCGCCCTGATCGCCATCGATTGTCAGGTGGTGGTGCTCGGATTACCGGATCCTCGTCGGTACCTGCCGCTTCCTAGAGTGCTCGTGGAAATCCTCGCCGATCGTGCGGATCTGGTTAATTGCGCTTTGCAAGCGTGCATGCAGGATTTCATTCGCGATCGTCACATAACGTGGATCGACACCTGGGGGGACTCGAACAGTTCCGCTTCTCAGCATTGGCACATCGATCGAATGCACCCGAGTGCAGCGGGTCATCAATATCTCGCGGACGTCGCGCGCAGGCACGTCGGCCTCAGGCGGCGGACAATAGCGATGCCCACGTATGTCGAAGACTTAAGCCCGAGCCTGGGCAGCAGGATCTGGTGGCTCCTGCGCAAGGGCATCCCGTGGTTTGCCAAGCGTTCCGTCGACCTCATCCCCGAACTTGTCATTGCCTGCCTGACGCACTCGCACACGAGACAGCGGCATGTGTTGGCAATTTCGGGGCTTGCCGTCACCGCCGGATCTGCCGACCACGAACGGATACATGCCGCGTGACTTAGTTCGGCAACGAACTCGCCAATATGGGCTGTGGGACTTTGGCTTGTCTGCCATCCCCCGAACTCTTACCCGTGAATCCGCGGTAGGCCCAGGGGAGTACATCGCGCGCGATCCAGCGTGCAGTTTCGCGCGCTGTGGGCGGACCGACTTCGGGTATGGGGGCAGGGTCTTCGAGTGAGTGTGGGATGCGCAGAGCATCGAGGAACGTAACCGCAATGAGTTGATGCCCGGCAGTGCTGAGGTGCAGGCGATCGGGTGCCCACATCATGTCTTCATAGAGCCGTGGCAGATCCCATAATTCAATAACTGTTGCGTCGAAGTGTTCAGCAGCGCGGCGAATGGCCTCGTTGTAGATCTCGGCGCGGTGTCCCTGCGCACGAGTACCTGGTATGCGAAGGCGCGGATCAAAGCCGGTGAAGACGGCTACGCGCGCGCCACTGTCGGTGAGGCGTCCGATGGTTGCGTGAGCCAATCGATTGAGTGAGGCAACATCGGTTGACAGGCGGATGATGTCATTAGCGCCCGCTCCGATGCTGATGAGATCAGGATTCAGATCGAGGGCAGCAGAAACCTGCTCGGTTGCGATGGTTCCGAGTTTGCGCCCGCGCACAGCGAGGTTGGCGTATTCCAGGCCTGGCATGGTGCGAGCCATCTCGCGTGCTGCCCGATCGGCCCAGCCTCGGAGGCTTGTATCGGATCGGTAATCGCAGAGACCCTCAGTGAAACTGTCTCCGATCGCAACGAACCTACGAAAAGATTGGCCGCTCGTGCTTAAGGAGTGATGATCAGTTTCTGCGCGCGGAGAGACATCACCAGGGCCACGATCCATCCAATAATTGTCCACCCGAGGAGCAGATTGATCCAGAAGACCGACCAATGCGGTACGTCACGAATGGCCGCGACAGCCCAGGGGGCCATGTAGCCACCCGTGAGGATCGCCACGATGAGTGCAATTACCTTGGTTGCGGTCCAGGACTTATTGACGGGCGTGACGTTGTAGTTGCTTGGATTGCCGTTGCTATCGGACATTGCGAGCCCTTCCTTTCCGCTTGTCTTGCCAGGTTACTTCAGGCCCAGTGTCAATCGGAAGGTCAGTGAAACGGGTGCACCGAGTTCGCCACTGCGTGAGCCGCGCATCGTGCCAATTCCAGTCACGCCCTTATATTTTCCGGTCCCGGTAATCGTGTTAATACGCCCGGTGAAATCTGTTGTGCCCGAGTCGGTGAGAAGGGCGTCGCCGTCGGCAACGAGTGCGAGTTGGGTGTTGTCGGCGAAGGTGATGGTGATGAAGCCATCGAAGGGACCGCTCCCATTGGTGTAATCCACGGAGCCTTGGAACCGCACCGTGGCTTGCTGACCGTTGATCGTGGCCGCGGCGGTGAGATCATTCCATCCATACTTATGGCCACCGGGAAGTTCGGTGAGGCTGGTGTTCTGGCTGGTGAATCCGGCGCTGAAAGCGATGCGCTCCGTGCTCGGCTTGGCGCTTGCTGGCGTGGCCGCTACGAGCGCAACCAATAGAGACGTGAAGAGCACTGGAAGAATGATGAGGGAGCGCAACGGCTTGCGAAGGATAAGTGACATGGGAGGAGACTAAGGCCATGGAAGATCTACCCTCGCGCTGGAGCATCGGGTCCACCGGCTCCTTACTCTCCATCGGTTCGAAGAACTCGATCCTCTCCATCGGCTCCACCGGGTCTGCGCTGTCCATTGGTTCGGTGGGCTCCTTCGGCTCCGTGCTCTCGATCGGCTCATTCCTTAGCGCGCTGAGCATCATGTCCGGACTGTCTGTGGGTGGAGTGATGGCTTGGCGTCAGATTCGCGGCAGGTAGCCCGGTGAACCTGGCGGAGCGGTACCCCTGGCCCCAGGGTCCATGGCTACGCGTGATGATGGCGAGCACCTTCGATGGTGCCGTGGCCGGTCCTGATGGTCGCAGCGGGAGTATCAGTTCACCGACGGATCGCGAAGTACTCGCCGAAACTCGCCGCTTGGCCGATGTAGTTCTCGTGGGTGCGGCAACGATTCGTGCGGAGCGTTATCGGCCCATGGTTGCCCGCGAGGAATGGCAGGCGGCGCGTGCCGAGGCAGGATTGCGATCCGCGCCGGTGGTGGCCATCGTGAGTGGGCGGCTTGACCTGCCCTGGGAGGAACCACTATTCAGTGATTCCGAATTCAGCCCGATCGTGTTCTATTCCGATGCGGCTAGCGCTACCGCGGTTGCGCGAGCGCGGGGACGCTGCGAGCTCATTCATGTACCGGGTCCCGATGTGGACGCTGGTGCCGTGCTTGACGCGTTGCACGCGCGGGGGCTCACGAGAATCGTCTGTGAGGGTGGCCCGATCCTGATCCGGTCATTACTCGCCTCGCAGAAAATCGATGAACTGGATCTCACCTTCAGTCCTGTCTTCTCAGGTGGTGGTGCCGATGGTGCGAATGGGATGCCGTTGCCCGACTACCGCTGGACCCTTGACTGGGTGCGCGAGGAAGACGGTTTCGTGTTCACGCGCTATCTGCGCTGAGGCGCCGCTCGTACGTCGCAAATGTGTCTTAGGCCTAGCATCCGGCGCCGGAATAAGCCACGATGGTGGTTACAACTCAACGCTTTGGAGGCATCATGGGCGAGCACCCGTCTTCCCGGCTGGACCGAACCACCGCAAAGCACAAGCCGCATCGCACCGAGGATCGTTTCTTCGCGGCGAAATCTGATGCCAAACAGGCGTGCGAAGAGTTACGCGCCATCATTGTGCGTTCCCATATTCATGACGCGATGAAAACTGATCTGCTCAATGCTGTTGCGCGCGCAGAATCAGAGGTCAAGACGTTGACCCCTACGCAGAGTCATCCCGGATCAAGCGCTAAGGAGTTGTCCAAGCAAGTGGGCCACCTTCAGTTGGCAGAGACTTGGGTAGCCGCTGCGGATCGGGTGCTCGTGCGAATGAATGGGCACGGACCGGCACATGTGCGCACGCTCGTCATCGAGCATCAAGAAGAAGTGATGTGGTGCGTGCGGGCCGATGAATGGGATGGGCGACTCACCGCTGCGGTCACTCAGCTGGAGAAGACCGTCAAAGAGGCCGAGGTGCACGCATCACGGCAAGTAAGTTGAGCCGACCCTGAGCGAGATCACCTGGTTCCTTCTCACGGGTGGGCGGTCCCACCGATTCGGATCGGATAAGGCCAGTGCGCAATTAGCTGGTCAAAGCCTGCTCGAACGCGTGCGCGCGCACGTACCTGAACCTGTGATCGAGGTGGATGCTCGCTACTCCGGGGGTCCCGCCCATGCACTCATTGGCGCACTGGGTGATGCGGGCCCGGTAACCGATGCAGGGGTGGTGGCCGTTGATATGCCCTTCATCGGCGAAGCACTGTCAGCGCTGATCGATGCATGGCCCGCGTGTACTGCCGATGCCCTCGTGGTGCGCAGTGGTGATGGCCGTGCCCAGTGGCTCTGCGCGATTTACCGCGCTGACGCCCTACTAGGCGTTGCCGAAAAACAGAACACCGATGGGCTGGGTATGTATCAACTTGTGGAAACCCTCACCGTGAGATTCCTCGACGTGCCCGATGCAGTGATCACTATGGACGTCGATACCGTTGCCGATCTCGAACGCGCAGAGAGGGAAGTACATGGACGCTGAACTTCAAGCCACCGTCGAAGAATGGATTGCCCGGGTATGTGCAGATCTTGATCTCCCTGTTCCCGAGGATTACACCGAACTCCTCGAGATCGCGCGCATCTGTGCCCATGAAGTCGCCCGGCCCACTGCGCCGATCACCACCTACCTAGCTGGCCTTGCCGCTGCTCGCGGGATGGATCCCGGGCAGGTGCGCGCCAGAGTGGCGGCACTAGCCTCCGAAGGGTGACAACGTGGAGTCAGGCGAGAGCCCGTGCAGGCGAAGTTCTACCCGCGGGTAAAACTCACGAGTGCTCGCTCGCAGATGCCGATGGCCGGGTACTCGCCGAAGACGTCCTTGCTCTAGTAGATCTGCCGGCGTTTCCCACCGCTGCGATGGATGGGTTTGCGGTTTCCGGTCCTGGACCCTGGCGCATCGTTGGCACGGTTTCTGCAGGGGATAACCAGCGCACCATCCTTGAGCAGGGCACCTGCGTGCGGATCGGCACGGGTGCGCAAGTACCTGAAGGTGCCGATCGGGTACTTCCGTGGGAGGACGTGGACATCGACTCCGCGGACGGCACTCCAACAATCGGTGCGCACGTCATCTTTTTGGGCGCGGCACACAAGACCCACATTCGACCTCAGGGTGAGGAACGACATCAAGGTGATGTCATTGCACACTCGGGAACCGAACTCGATCCGATCCTGATTGGCCATCTGGCCAGTGCCGGAATTGATGCAGTTTCGGTGCGTGTGAAGCCCAGGGTGCGCATCATCGTCTTTGGCGATGAAGTCATCACGTCCGGTGTTCCGCAGGTGGGGCAGGTGCGTGATGCGCTGGGTATTCAGTTGCCGATGTGGTTTGGCAGGCTTGGTGCGGAAGTCACGTCCGTGGAGTACTGCGGTGATGACGACGAGCGCGTAATGAACGCATTGAGTGTTACCGGCGAGATCCTGGTGACAACGGGTGGTACCTCACGTGGTCATCGTGACTTTGTTCGGCAGGCCTGGCTTGACGTTGGTGGTGAGTGGATCATCGACGGAGTGCATGTTCGCCCCGGGCATCCCATGATGCTGGGCCGTCGCGCGGGGGATGGTGGGGCACTCGTTGCGCTACCGGGGAATCCATTAAGTGCCGTGGTTGCTTTGATGACGTTGGCGGTTCCGCTCCTTGATTCGGCATTGGGTCGTGTGCCACGGCCACTGGGCGAGGTGCGCATGCAGGAACAGGTGGCAACTGAGGTCACTCGTTTGATGTTGGGGAGCCGCGATGCCGGTGATTTCGTGGGGACAACGCATGCATCCTCGGCGATGCTTGCCGGGGCGAGCCGATCCGAGGGCTGGGCAATTGTTGAGCCGCCCGGCACGGATGCTGATTGCGTGGTGCCTTGGTTGTGCCTACCGTGGCGCGTTTGAGGCGAGTGCTGCATTACCCAAGCGGGTGGAATCGGCGAGTTCCTCGGCCATGAATTCCCGCAAGAGATCAATTGCTTTGACAACCTTCTTACTCCGCAACGAGTAATACGAGTGCGGACCTTCACGTTCCACCACCACAACACCTCGATCACGTAGCACGGCGAGATGTTGACTGGTATTCGATTGCGATAGTTCCAGTGCCTCGGCCAAATCATTCACGGTCATTGCACCATGGCGCAGTTCGTTGATGATCAAAAGCCGCTTCGGATCTGCAATGGCCTTACACAATCGAGCGTGAAGCTCGTGAATCTCGAGTGAGGTTTCCCAATCCACGGCGGCCTACAGCGAGGTGGAAGCGGCGCACTGGTTCTTGCCGATTTCCAAGAACTCAATTTCCTCGGCTGAAACCTTTTTGCCCGAGTTCACCAGGCGGATGGTGTCGTAGGTATCGGGGGCACTGGGCAAGGAAGTGACGATCTCCTGCACAAACTCGACGAGATCATCTTCGCTGAGCAAGGTTGATTCGAAGACCTTGCCCAGGGTGGTGCGCACCAGGCCATCGGGCCCAAGTTCATCGGTCAACGTCCAGTGGGCGGGCAGCACCATGGTGGAGGGATCCAAGGGCTGTAGTTTGTTGTGAACGGTGTGGTAGAGCTCCTTGGCGAGTTCCTCCGCTTTGCCGGTCAGGTCCGGGCGTCCTACACCGCGAACGAACACCGTGTCACCGGTGAGGATGAAGTGGCCCGGTACATGGATACACGTCGTGCCCGGGGTGTGGCCGGGCATCTTGATGGCGAATGTGTGGATCGATGCACCACCAAGGTCGAGCTCCTCACCGTCGACCAATGGGGTGTTGGGGAAGGGCACGGAACCGCCGGCATCTTCTAGGGGTAGGTGATAGACGGCACCGATTGCTTCGGCCATTTCGGGACCACCGCTGATGTGGTCGGCGTGAACGTGGGTATCGATGATGTGCGTGATGGTCATGCCGGCGCTCGCCGCGAGATCGAGATAGGGCTGGGCGAAACGCGCAGGGTCGACCAAGACGGCCTGGGCGCCAGGTACACCAATGAGGTAGGACAGGCACGCCTTGGCTGGGCGATGGATCTGCCAGCCCACCATGCCCTCGGGCAGATGGGGTAGGGGCTTGGGGATGAGCAGCTCAGCCCAGGCGGCGGTGCCACCCTCGAGGTTACGGGTTTCTACGCCCTCTTCGGCCAGCATGTCCAGCAACATCTGACTGCCATTGCCGTGGGCGCACACCACCACGGTGTTATTCGGAATGCGCTTGGCCAGGTCTTCCACCTCTTCCACGGCCACCCAGATGGGCAGATTCTCCGTGGTGACGTCCTTGGTGCCCTCGATCTGCCAGGCGGCGAATTCATCCTGGTTACGTACATCGAGGATCATCGGGACGCTGCCCGCATCGATCTCTGCGTACAGGTCTTCGGGGGTGACGGTGCCGGGCATGGGTCCTCCTCAGGAACAAGGCCTAGGCAATTGTGTGCGAATTGCCATATGCGCAGACGCTAATATGCGAATGGCCGTTGTCCAGGGCTTTTGAGAAATTGCACGGACATTTTGCGAAAGTCCTTGCCCAGGTTCGGTTTGGCATCTACGGTCACTCCCAGAGAGAGGGGGCCACAATGGCCGAAGATTTCGATACGCCAGATTCCATGACCATCATCGCATTCAGTGGTGATCTGGACAAGCTCTGGCCCACGATGATTCTTAGTTCCACTGGCGCAGCCACGGGTATGGATGTCACCGTGTTCTTTACGTTCTGGGGATTGTTCCCGCTCGTCAAGGACGATGTGCGCATTACGGGTTATGACTCCATGACCAAGATGTTGGCCGGGATGAATGCGCCAGGGTTCAAGAAGTCCAAGCTGTCGAAGTTGAATATGGGTGGCATGGGCTCGTGGATGATGCGCAAGGTGGCCGGCAAGAACAAGTTGATGCCGCCGGAGGAGCTCTTTGAAATCTGTCAGGACATGGGCGTGAAGATGTGGCCGTGCCAGATGACCATGGATCTCCTGGGCATCGAGTCCCAGCAGATGCGCCCCGGTCTTGGCGAGCCCGTTGGTGCTGCAACCGCGCTAGCGCAAATGTCGAAGTCCAAGATCAACCTCTTCATTTAATTTCTGTTTAGACCTCATTGTTGTGCTCCACCAAGTAGATAGGAAGAACATGGACGACGTAACCACCACGGTCGACGCCAAGGGTCAGTCATGCCCCATGCCGGTACTCATGACCTCCAAAGCCGCCAAGGATCTCACCCCGGGCCAGATCATGCTCGTTGAGGTAACGGATACCGGAGCTCGCTCAGATATTCCGGCATGGGTTTCACAGACGGGCA
>JBJOIE010000242.1:0-3223 GCA_046047295.1 Actinomycetota bacterium
CGGGTGTCCATGGCAATGTGGCACACGAATGCATCTTGGATATTCGCCCGCTCACGGCGGCAACGGGAATCACTGTGGATGACATTGCCAAGCGGTTGATGGATTACGGGTTCCATGCGCCTACCATGAGCTTTCCCGTGGCTGGCACCTTGATGGTTGAGCCCACCGAAAGCGAAGACCTCGCAGAGCTCGATCGTTTCTGCAACGCCATGGTCGCGATCCGAGCGGAGATCGCGCGAGTCGAAGCAGGTGAGTGGCCTGCCGATGACAATCCCCTGGTCAATGCACCCCACACGGCGGCCTTTGTCCTAGGCGATTGGGATCGCGCCTATTCACGCAGCGTTGGTGCATTCCCTGATGGTGTCGACCCGGGCAGCAAGTATTGGCCGCCAGTCCGACGCATCGATGGTGCCTTCGGCGATCGGAACCTGGTCTGTGCCTGCCCAAGGCCTGAGGAGCTCGCCGCGCCGGCCTAAAGTGTAATTACGTAGTATTGGTCAACTACGCAGTATCCTAGAGGGATGGTAGCCCCACCCCAACTTCAACGCCTCACGGTTTCTGCTGCCGTAACCGCATACCTGCGAGACATGGAGCGGCGATTAGCAGCTGGTTCATTAGCAGAAACCACGGCGCGCACGTATCGGCGCGATCTGGCGGATTTCGTGCGACTCGCTGGCCCTGACGCCATTCTGGATGATCTGACGGGCGCTGATATCGACGACATTGTCTTGGCCTACCGCCACGAGCCAGACCGACGGTACGCCCAGCAGCGACCTGAACCCAAGGGAACGGGTATTACCGCACGCTTTCGGCAGTCCATTTCACGGCTATTCACCTATGCCGAACGGGAGGCGTTCATCCAGCGCAATCCCATGCCCGATACCAGTGCGCGCCCTAAGGCTCGGGATAGAGCAGCCGGAGCCCGAACCGCGTTACCCCTCGACGCTGCCCGAGCCTTGGTGGACGTACCTGAGGCGTCCGGTGGACGGACGCGACGCCGGGATCATCAGTTACAGGCACGCGATGAGGTGATCTTGCGCATCTTGTTGGAGTCAGGACCACGAGTGAGCGAACTGTGCTCGATGGACAGGTCTGATGTGGACGTGCGCGATGGTGTCACCTGGCTGCGCATTCGCCACGGCAAGGGGGGCAAACCGCGCGATGTGCCACTTTCACCGAGTACGTCGGGCGTGCTGAGCGAGTATCTGGATCATCATCGGCCACACCCTTGGCACGCCGATCCCCCGGCCCGCCAAGAGGATGCTGAACGTGCCCTATTCGTAACCTTCCGCGGGCGCCGAATAACCCCGCGGGACGTCCAGAATCTGGTGTCGAGAAGCTGTGCACTCCTGCCTGCCGATGTGCGTAGACGCGCTACTCCCCACGCCCTGCGCCACACGATGGCCACTCTTGCGCTGTCTAGTGGAGCTGCTGACGTCGCCGTGGTTCAGCGACTCCTCGGCCACGCTTCCTTGGCCACCACGGGCATCTACCTCGATGAGATACGGGAGGAACTCGCGCAGGCCGTCTTGCGTAACCCGGTCACGGGGAGCAAGTAGTGGGAGCGCGTAACCCGGTCACGGGGAGCAAGTAGTGGGAGCGCGTAACCCGGTCACGGGGAGCAAGTAGTGGGATCGCGTAACCCGGTGACGGGTACAGGTATGTAAGCGATTGCACGAATTTTGTGGAACCCAGCGCCACGCCCCTTCGTCATAGGGGAACGCAGCCATCCGGCGGCGATGAACGGGAGGTTGGTCATGGCAGAGAGCATGCGTGGCACCCGATTGGGCGCCCTGAGCTTGGAGCGAGACGATCACGTGGGCCCCGCTGAGCGCCGGATTCTGCGCTATACCTGTCCAGAGGGACACGTATCGGTCATTCCCTTCTTCCTCGAGGCAGATGAAATCCCGCACGCATGGACCTGTAGATGCGGTGCCGAGGCCACCACGGAGGAGATCACCGCTCCTGAGCCGGTTGCCGAGCGCCATGTGCGCACGCACTGGGACATGCTTATGGAACGTCGGACACGCGCAGATCTAGAGGAGCTCCTTGAAGAGCGACTCGCACTGCTCCGAGATACCGGTGCTCTCCCCCGATCCGCTTAGGGGTAGCGCCTACTTCTCCGGAGCGTTGCTCCCAGGGTTTCTGGGTGGTTCGAGAATGCCTGTGACGACTGTGGTGTCGGGTGGATCGACTACCTCGCCAATGACCACATCCGTCGTGCCCGCGTTCGCATAGGTGAATCGGGCCATGGGGGTGGCACCTGCCCAGGCAGTTAGGCGCTTACCCAGGAAGCGGTGCACGGCAGGAATGAGCAGCACCAGGGCCAGCAGGTCGGTGATCACACCGGGTATGACGAAAAGCAGGCCCGCGATTCCGAAAACTGACGCCTTCTCTGGTTGTCCTAGTTGGGCCGCGCTGGCGGCATTGCGCCACAGTGCGAAGCCGATGGGGAAACCAGCGAGGATGATCACGATGGCCAATAGCCAGCCCAACCAGATGCCGAGGGCCCAGAACGCGAGGATCTCAGCGAGCGGATACCCGAATACGAAAAGCCTCGTGCGGAAGCTCATCCCCGCCGCCTATTAATTGCGCGTGAACGCAAACGCATTAGTTTGTCGTCAAGGCCCCAGATAGTGACGCGCCATAGAGCTTCGGCCACAATCTTCTTGCTCATTTTGCTTGTTCCAGCCTCGCGCTCTACGAAGGTAATGGGGACTTCGCGCACGGTGAGTCCGCGTTGAAAAGCACGCCAGGCGAGGTCTACCTGGAAGCAGTAACCCTGAGATGCAACTTCGTGTAGATCAAGTGCGCGCAAGGTTGAAGCCTTGAACGCGCGGTAACCACCAGTGGCATCATGCACCGGCATACCGAGCATTGCGCGGGTGTAGTAGTTGCCACCCTGGGAAAGGATTTGTCGGCTCTTGGACCAGTTTTGAGTGGCTCCCCCAGGAATCCAGCGTGATCCCAAAACGAGGTCAGCTCTGCGCAGTTCATTGAGTAGTCGCGGAAGTTGCTCAGGTTGGTGTGAGCCGTCGGCGTCCATTTCGACCAAGACGTCGTATCCCTGCTGCAAACCCCAGGCGAAGCCGGCGAGATAGGCAGCGCCGAGCCCTTCCTTCCCCAACCGGTGCATCACGTGAACATTCGCATCCTTGGCCACCCACTCATCAGCAATGGCGCCCGTTCCATCGGGCGAGTTGTCATCGGCTACGAGCACGTG
>JBJOIE010000243.1:0-7481 GCA_046047295.1 Actinomycetota bacterium
TCTCCGAACTTCTTAACCAGGTCATGGGCCTCGACGGCGAGCTCACTGCGGGAAGTCACCGGCGCAGGCTACTCCCCATAGTTAAGCGTTCAATCACCGGTGAATGAAGTTCACGTTCCAGCCGTCACAACCGAGACACCCGATGCGTTTATGGCATTGATGATGTCGGTGGAGTGTTGGGGCCCACGCGTTTCCACTTCGATCACTATTTCTACCTCATCCACTCCGAGATCCGGGCTGCTGCGAGAGTGATCTACCTCGACCACGTTGCCGCGCAGTTCCTGAATGACGGCAAGAACGGCGGCGAGGGCTCCTGGTCGATCCGGTGCACGAACGGTCACCGTGAGATAGCGCCCGGCCGATGCCAGGCCGTGGCGCAGGATGCGCGCCAGGATGAGGGGATCCACGTTGCCGCCGGAAAGTGTGATGGCGATAGGCGGGGTGAAGGAAGCCGGATTCGCCATGACGGCGGCTACCGCGGCAGCTCCACCAGGTTCCACCAGCATCTTCGAGCGCTCGAGCAGAAGAAGTACGGCCCGCGATATTTCTTCCTCGCTCACCGTCACGATGGGAATTTCATGCTCAGCGATGATGGCGAATGGGATATCCCCCGGCGTTCCCACCGCGATGCCATCGGCCATGGAATTGAGATCGGTTCGGGTAATCGGCTTGCCTGCGGCAAGGGACTTCGGAAAGGCCGCGGCACGCTCCGCCTGAGCACCCACAAGCCGAGCATTCGGGGCATCGTGGCGAAGAGCTACCGCGAGCCCGGCGAGCAGACCACCACCGCCGGTGCACGCAACCACGGTTGCCACATCCGGGATGGCACGGCTGACCTCAACTCCCAGAGTGCCTTGCCCGGCAACCACATCGGCATTGTCATAGGGATGCACCACCACTGCCCCCGTGCGCTGCGCAAACTCCAGGGCTGCCGCGATGGCATCACCGATGGTGGCACCGGTCAATTGCACCTCGGCTCCGTAACCGATGGTGGCCGCCACCTTGGGAATGGATGCATCCGCTGGCATGAAGACAGTTGCTGGGATGCCTAGTGTTTGCGCGGCTAACGCAACGCCCTGCGCATGATTGCCGGCACTGGCCGCCACCACACCCTTGGATTTCTCTGCGTCGCTGAGCTGGGCCATTCGGTTATAGGCGCCCCGGACCTTGAATGAACCGGCACGCTGCAAATTCTCCGGGATGAGATACACCTCGCCACCCACGAGATCCTCGAGCCAGCGCGCTCGGATCGGTGGAGTGGCGCGAAGGATCCCACTCAGCCGCTGGGCAGCGTCTGTGATGTCTTCGTAGGTGACGGAATCCATGCCTGATCCTGACAGTTATCTCGGCAAAGTGCCGCGGGCATTGCCAATTTCGCGCTGCTGGGACAGGCGGGCCCGGGAGGCGGCACTGCGTCCTTCCCGGGCAGCACTTCCCGTGGCGCGGGCACTTCCTGAATACCCACCCCAACTGCCACGTGCCGTTGATGTGGACCGATGGAAATCACGCACCTCTTTTTCCGTGGTGCGCAGGACTAGAGCACCGCCCGAGGATTGCGAATCCGCCCGATGACTTGCATCACTTTCCTTGATACCTGCTTCACGTGCCTCCGCCAGGCGTTCACCTATGCGTGAAACGTATGAACGATAGAACGCAGCACGAGCCGTTTGCGCAGTGAAGTTCTTGCGTGTTCGCAACGTGCCGCGCGCGATATACGTCTCGCCTTTCCAGGAACCTTCGGCGATGAATGCGCCGGCTGAAGCAACCATCTGAACCGAGATGGTGGCGAAGAGCAACTCAGAATTATCGAGATCACGCGGCATCCCATAAGCAATCACGAAGGTGGAATCAGACGCAATGTCCACTTGGCTCGAGTTGTTATGGGCAACGGTGACAAAGAGGGCGATCAGGTGCTGATTAGCGCGCTTGCCCTTCTCCCCAATGGTGACCGTCCGGGAGATTGGGCGACTCCGCTCGGATTGGCTTGTGCGAAGGCGTGCGGCGGCAATGTCGATGCTGGCCATCGTGGCCAAGGATTGAGCTTTGAGAACGTAGGCCTCAGCCTCATGCGGGTTATCGGTGCGATCTGCCTTGGCAAGCAGCGCAGAGATGCGTGCGGTGAGATCAGCCATTTCCGGGAATCGGGACTCCGCACTCCTGATATCCCACGCGCAGCATCAATCCAGCCTGCTCGCCGAGCATGACATCCACCAGGGTGAGCATGGTGGCTACATAACTGTCGTCGTGAATGCGCGAGGCAAAGCGAGTGTGAGCGATGTGATGCGCACATTCATGCAGGAGCACAGATTCACGTGCCGCCCACACCGCATCCAATGAAGTGTCATCCCAGGGGATCGCGATGGCCGCAGTTTGCGGTTCATAGTGAGCGCGGGTGTGACCCTTGCGAGAGCGAACCGTAGGAATGGGTAAATGCATCCAGCCACGGGCTTCACGCATTGCCGCAATGGAATCGGCAACGTAATTCTGCATAGCGGAGACATCGCCAAAGCGCTTTTGGCACGGCACGTCAAAGGTAGACCCGAAGAATTCCACCTGACCACCGCGGTCCAATAGCACCGTCCACTGATCCTCGGCGGAATACACAGCAGACTGATTGACGTCTTTGCTCATTGGGCTAAGCCTGCCACCTCGGGATTTGGGTTGCTGAGGGGCGTTCCATTTCCCCACAGGAGATGGCTGCAAACATGGCGGCCCCCATGGCTCCGGCCTCATTGACCTCACTCACTCGAAATGATCCCAAAGCCGCCTCCTTTGCCGAGCGCACCATCGGATCATGGATCCAGCCGCCAGCAATAACGACGGAATCAGATGGGCCCACCATCGCATCCATATGGGCAATCGATTGAGTGCTGAGCGCGAAGAGATCCTCTACGGCAGCACGCCACAGTGACGGCGGTGTTGCCGAATCATCGATGCCGGTGAGGGCGAGGCCCGTGTGTTGCGCGGTATCGAGGCGCAGAGCACCACGGGATGCAGTGACCGCTTCGGTTGCAACCTGGAGCCTCGCATCAAGTGAAGACAGACCAAGCATCCGCGCGATGCGTTCGAGTGAAAGCCCAGTGAGGTAGGCAGCAAGTAGGCAGACGTGATCCGGAATCACGCTCCACATCGCTGCAATGTCATGCACCGCGAGTTCACGCAGTTGCTCACGCGTGAGCGGTCCAGGAGTGAAGCGCAGCAGGGCTTCGGCGGTGCCCAGGGAATCGAACAGTGCCTGCGAGGTGGCCGCACCGGATGCGAATGCACCGCAGTGATGGTCCATCCCAGCAATGGTGATGGTGGCACCGTCAAAGTCCGGGTGGACACCAGAGACGGTGCCCACAGATTCACCAGCGAGTACTACCCGATCTGGCAGCAGATCCCCCACCAAGTCCAATGTGGCGGCCCATGGCTTTTTCTTCACCACGTCAAAGAGGCCCGTGCGAGAGACGAGGCAGAGTTCGCTGACCTGCTCACCGCCGAGTTGGTGGGCCACGTATTCCGACACCGAGAGATAGCGGTGGGGCGTGATGCCGAGGTTCTTTTCCAGCCACAGGATTTTGGTGACAGACGGCTTGGAGTTCAGGCGCATGCCCACGTGACCTTCGAACTCCGCTGAACCAACGGAGTTCTTCAGTGTCTCAACATCGCCGCGAGGATCGTGCCAGGCGATGATTGGCGCGAGGGAGTTTCCCTGCTGATCGAGGAGAACACCGGCTTCCGCCATGCTGGTAACACCAATTCCGGTGACCTGAGTGCCTGATGTCCACTGCGCATCCGAGGTAATTGCATTAATGACCTCACGCACCACACGCATCAAGTCTTCAGCGGACATGTGGGCTTGGGCACCCTCGTGCACCCAGGGCGTGTTGACCGCTGCTTCGGCGAGTGGCTCACCGTTAAGACCCACCGCGAGCGCCTTGATCCGGGTGGTGCCCACGTCAAGGCCGACAACAACAGGCCTCATCGAAATCACCTCTCCACGCGGTCTAGGCTGAGCGAATTAACTAATCATTCCGTGCCGGTGACTCGGCCCTGCGGAATGTCTAGATATTCGATTGCGGCACATGAGGTAGTGCCCGCGAGGAGGCTTGAGTGAGCAGCGTCAAAGCACGCATGAATCGTCTTTTTAATCCGGAATCAGGCAGGTGTTTCGACGTTGCCGTGGATCATGGATTCTTCGGGGAGGGGAGTTTCCTCAACGGTATTGAGAACATGAAGGCGGCCGTGGCCACCTTGGTCGATGCCAACCCCGATGCCATCCAACTCACCCAAGGACAGGCCCGATTGATGCAGGAAGGGCATGGTGGCCGCGGACGCCCGGCACTAGCCATGCGCACCGACGTGGCCAATGTGTACGGCGCCCCCCTGCCCCACCACATGTTCAGCCTGATGATCCCCGAGCCAGCCCTCAAGGGTGTGCAACTTGATGCCGCGTGCATCGTGGTGAATCTCTTTGATCTTCCAGGACATCCTGAAATCCGGGAAGCATGCATCTCCAATGTCCTTGCCGCGAAACAGGATTGCGAGCGCTACGGGATGCCGCTGATGGTGGAGCCGCTCGTGATGAAGGAAACGGATCAGGGCGGTTACACCGTGAATGGTGATCTCTCCATGATCCTGCCCATCGTTCGCCAGGGCGTGGAACTTGGTGCAGACATCATCAAGGCCGATCCCACCGACGATCCCAATGATTACCACCAGGTGGTGCAGATCGCCGGCGATATTCCGGTACTCGTGCGCGGGGGCGGACGCGTATCAGATCGCGAACTCCTGGAACGAACCGCGGCAATCCTGAATCAAGGTGCTGCGGGAATTGTCTATGGGCGCAACATCATTCAGCATCCCAATCCGGCGGCAATGACACGCGCACTCATGGCGATGCTTCATCAGAACGCAACGGTTGCCCAGGCAGAAGAAATCCTGGCCCAGGGATGAGCACACCCGTTCGCATCGGCGTGATCGGTGGCGGCCTGATGGGCCGGGAATTAGTGGCCGTATGTGGAAGGTGGATGCACCTCGTGGACCACCCGGTGCGCCCGGTGGTCACCGCGATTGCAGATCCGAATCCAGCGGCTCGCGAATGGTTTGAAGTAAACGCAAACGTCACGCTCTCCACTGCCGATTGGCGTGAGGTGGTGGACTCTGATGACGTAGACGTGCTCTACATCGCTGTGCCGCATAACCTGCACGAAGAGATTTACGTTGCTGCAGCCCAAGCCGGCCGGGACTTCCTCGCCGAGAAGCCCTTTGGCTTTGACCTGGCTGCAGCTGAGCGCATCGTTGCCGCGCTAGCAGCTTCACCATCCTTCGTGCGTGTGAGCAGTGAGATGCCGTTCTTCCCAGGCGCCCAAAAGGCCATCGCCGAAGCAGGAATTGCTGGTGAACTGCTCGAGGTGCGCTCAGGTTTCTGGCACTCCTCCGATATCGACCGCAGCAAACCAATTAACTGGAAGAGGCGAGTGGAAACCTGCGGGCCCATCGGCGTGATGGGTGATCTTGGCATGCACGTTGCCCACGTACCGCTGCGGTTGGGATACGCCCCTGTGGACGTCTTCGGGGTGCTGGATTCCATCGTGACGGAGCGTCCGGCATCTGCTGGAAGCCCGGAGATGGTGGCCTGCGATACCTGGGACAACGCGCTGATCAACATCCGAGCGCGAGCGAACTCGCTCCCCGATCGAGCCTTCCCCATGTTGTGGGAAACCCGCCGAATCGCACCGGGCAACATGAACACCTGGTACTTCGAAGCCCTCGGTATGGACGGCGGGGTCCGATTCAGCACTCGCTCCCCCGTGGTGATGCAGCGCTTTGTTCGCAAGGGGAGCGAACAGGTGTGGGAGGAGGTCCAGCCCGGAAATATCTCGGTGTGGCCCATGATCTCTGGTGGCATCTTTGAATTTGGGTTTGCCGATGCACTCCTGCAAATGTGGGCTGCCTTCCTCGCCGAGAGAGCGGGAGCGCTCGGCGATCGGTTTGGTTGCGCCACTCCTGCAGAGGCACTGGTGTCCCATCAGGTATTCGCAGCTGCACTTGAATCGCATGCATCGCGCAGCGCTGTAGTGCTGTGAGTTAGGTCCCATGCGCAGGATCGGGAGAGCTGTTCGCAAAACCCCGTGGTTGAAGGACCTGCCGCGTGAGGTTGCCGTTCTCAGCGCGGTGGCATTTTCCGTTGCCCTCGGGTTCGGCATCCTCGCACCTTCGCTGCCGATCTTCGCTGACACCTTCGGGGTAAGCGCCTTTGCTGCCTCCGCGGTCATTTCGGTGTTCGCCTTCATGCGCTTTGTGAGCGCACCGGCAGCCGGTGCGATGGTGGACAGGGTTGGTGAACGAACCGTCATGGCATCCGGGCTGTTCATCGTTGGCCTGTCCAGCCTGGCTGCCGGCTTTTCCCAGAGCTATGTTCAACTCATCGTGCTACGCGGCGCCGGTGGAATTGGTTCGGCCATGTTCACAGTTTCGGCGATGGCATTACTGCTGCGCGTAGTGGAGCCAAATCAACGCGGCCGCGCCTCCAGCGCCTTCAGTGGAGGATTTCTCGTCGGCGGCGTTGCCGGTCCCGCGGTGGGCGGCATTGTGGTGGCCTGGTCGATTCGGGCACCGTTCTTCGTTTATGCAGGTGCACTCTTGCTAGCCACCACCGTTGCACTCGTGTTCCTGTCCAAGGCTCACATTCGGGAACGAGAGGAACTGGTTGCTCACGGGGAAGAAAACAAACTCCGCGAACTCCGCAATGCATTGAAGGACAGGGCCTATCAGGCTGCCTTGGGTACCAACCTCATTAGTGGCTTAGTCACATTCGGGCTACGAGCCTCCGTGGTTCCGCTGTTTGTTATCGAAGGACTCCAGCGCGGGGCATCACTGTCGGGATTTGGTTTCCTCGCAGCAGCCGCACTTCAAGCAGTACTGCTCCTGCCGGCTGGTCGCATGGC
Source organism: Actinomycetota bacterium (assembly GCA_046047295.1). Lineage (GTDB taxonomy): Bacteria > Actinomycetota > Actinomycetes > S36-B12 > S36-B12 > VGCC01. The sequence goes on from JBJOIE010000243.1 coordinate 6,933, forward strand.
AGATACCCAGGGCCGCCGCAAGGCCATGTTGATCGGTTCGGTGGGCACGCTCATCGGTATGGCGATCCTCACGCTGTCCGATGTTGCAGTGAACGCTCTGGGAACGGCAGGTTTCCTGGGGATCGTGTTGTTCATGATCTCCATGGCCGTTCAAGGTGCTGGTCAGGCGTTCTTGAGTTCGGCACCTTCAGCCACTGTTGGCGACATCATGGGAGGGCGCCGAGGTGGAATAGTCATCGCCACGTTCCAGATGATGTCTGATCTCGGTGCAGTAATCGGACCACTCCTGGCCGGACTCCTCGTGGACCTCTATGACTTTGATTGGGCTTTCGCTGCAGGTGCCCTCATCGCCATCATCCCGATTCTGCTCGTTCTTCGAATGCCCGAAACGCTAAATCGCGCAAGGCGTGAGGACGTATAGACTCTCGCCATGTTCGGTTTCGGCGCAAAGTCTTCGATGGTCAATCCGGACGCCGCATTGCCCGGGCACGCCACCCCTATCTTCGAAGTGAGCGATACCCACGCGGTACTCGGCTCTTCCATTCGCGG
>JBJOIE010000244.1:0-12383 GCA_046047295.1 Actinomycetota bacterium
GTGCGATGACCAGCGAACACACATTTGATCAGGTGGCCCTTACAGGCAAGAAGCGCTGGATAGCTCTCGTCTTCCTCGCCCTCGGCGTCTCGATGATCATCCTCGACGCCACGGTGGTCAACGTCGCCATCCCCACCATGGTGCGCGACCTCGGGCTTACCACAACAGATGCCGAGTGGGTTAATGCTTCCTACGCATTGGCCTTTGCCTCATTGCTCATTCTGTTCGGCCGTTTGGCCGACAGGTTTGGCCGTAGGAAGCTTTTCCTCATCGGTGTTGTCATTTTCATCGTTGCCAGCACCCTGATCGCACTCTCCGACGGTGCGGCCGAATTAGTAGGCGCCCGGCTCCTGCAGGGCATCGGCGGGGCGATGATCCTGCCCAGCTCGCTGTCCATCATCAATGCCGTCTTTGTGGGCAAGTCGCGCGCGGTCGCCTTCGCGGTGTGGGGCGGAACCATCGGTGGCATGGCAGCCCTGGGGCCACTCGTGGGTGGCTGGCTCACCACGTACGCCTCGTGGCATTGGGCATTCCTCATCAACGTTCCTATAGGAATCCTGGTCCTCATCGGTGTGATCGCTACCGTGCCCGAAACTCGGGATGTACTTGGGCGCAAAGGCATCGATGTTCCAGGAACATTGCTCGTCACCCTGGGCCTCGCCGGCATTGTGTTCTCCCTCATTGAGGGTCAGCGTTATGGCTGGGTTGTCTCCACCGCGGATTTTGTCCTCGGCCCCATCACCTGGCCCACAGGCAGCATTTCGATCGTTTTGGTCACCGGACTACTTGGCCTTGCGCTTCTTGGCACTTTGCTCGCAGTGGAGACCAGGCGCGCACGTGCGGGCAAGATCGTGATCTTGAATCTGAAGTTGTTCAAGATTCGCACCTTCGGTGCCGGCAATAGCGTGGCCCTGATCGTGAGCCTCGGGGAATTCGGGTTGCTCTTCGCGATTCCGCTCTTCCTGCAGGCAACCCGCGGCTATGACGCACTGCAAACCGGTGTGATTCTGCTTGCCCTGGCCGTGGGTTCCTTCGTGGCATCTGGCATGGGCGCGCCTTTGTCTCAACGCATGGGCCCTGTTCGCGTGCTGCAACTGGGCATGGTGCTTGAGGCAGTTGGCATCTTCGGCCTCGCCTTCGTGCTTTCCACCACCATCACAGGTTGGGGAATGGCTCCATGGTTGTTCTTCTATGGCATGGGCGTGGGCTTTGCCACCGCCCAACTCACCGGAGTGATCCTGTCCGAGGTTCCGGTAGAGGAGTCCGGCCAGGCAAGTGCCGTGCAGTCCACCGCGAGGCAAGTTGGTGCAGCCATCGGCACCGCCATCATCGGCACAACCCTGCTCATCGGATTGGGGAATACGGCTGTGCAACTCACCGATCGTGGAGTTCCCGCCGAACAAGCCCAACAGATTTCTGATGCCGTGGCTAGTTCTGCTGGCCAAGCCATTCCAGAACTCGCCAAGCAACCCAATGGAGAAGTGATCACCGAAGCGGCCGATGCCGGCTTTGCCCACGCCATTAAGTGGGTTGCCGTGGTGGCCGGGATCTTTGTCACGCTCGGATTACTGGCAAGTCTGACTCTCCCGAAGAACGCGGCGCGCGTTCTTCGGGAGGGATATGAGCCACCGCAAGCCTAGGCTGATGCCATGGCGCTTCACCACATATTGGTCATCGGGCGCACCGACGTTGGACGCAGGGTCTGTGCACTCATGCAGGAATCGGGTACCCGAGTTACCCACCTGCATGAGCCCTCAGACACTCAACTGCGCGAAGCGCTCACGCCTGACATCGATGGCGTTGCTGTCCTATTGCATGACGATATTGCCGCGCTTCGGTATGGCTTGATCGTTCACCACATCCGCCCGATGCTTCCCCTCTTCGTGGCTATGTTCGATCTCACCGCACGGGCTCAACTGCGCGCAGCGGTACCTGAATGCGTCGTGCTCTCCCCCGCGGCCATCTCCGTTCCCGCCATGGTCGCTGCGGCGATCGATCCACGGGCGAGTGCCATTCGTCGGCAGGACTCATCAGATGTTCGCAGGTGGGTGTCCATTACGGCCGCAGGCCACGAAGGGGCACGCATCGCACCCTTCACCACTCCAGAGCACATTCGAAACCGTGGACGCATCGGACGCCTGCTCGGTCAGCTCCGACCATTCGATTCTGGCAGTGGGGTGCTCCTCGCCGGCGCACTCGGCCTCATCGGGGTGATCATCGCTGACACCCTGGTGGGACTGCAACACTCTGGACTACTGCGTTCCCTTTACGACGCCACAAGAACCACGGCCACCATCTCGGCACCGCAACTACCAGATGAACCATGGATTCTCATCTGGGCCACTATCGCCGCGTTGCTCGTGATGGCATTCACTGCAATGTTTGCCGCGGGCATCGTGAACTACTTGCTCTCGGGAAGGCACATCGCACTTGCCGGCCGACGTGTAGCGCCACGCTCAGGCCACGTGATTGTGGTGGGTATGGGGCAGGTAGGCCTTCGGCTTGCCCAAGAATTGCGACAACTTGGCGTGGCAGTCATCGGCATTGAGCAATCAGCGCACGCGCGATCACTCCAGATCGCCCGCCAGTGCGGCATTCCTGTACTCATTGGCGATGGAGCTTCGCGGGCACTCCTCAATGCTGCCGGTGCGCCACGCGCGCTCGCCCTCGTTGCGGCTGGCAGTGAGGATCGGGACAACATTGCGGTCGCCGTTTCCGCATTGGCAGTAAATCCAGAGTTGCGGATCGTCCTGAGATCTGGAACCGACGATGCAATTAAGGAAACTCAATCCCTTTTTCACATCGGTTCAGTGGTCGACGTCAATGGATTGACAGCATCCTTCGTTGCATCGTCACTGGGTGGCACGGTTCCCTATGCCGTTATCTCTTCGGAGACCGGTGATGTGGCCGTTGACGCGCTAGGCGAGGCCACGGGCGCCTGGCAACCGCATGAGACTCGATGCACCTGCACTTAGCAAGCAGGAAGTCTGGATCCCAACCAGCCCACGAGGCCATCGATGCCAATCCGCTCCTGCTGCATCGAATCTCGCTCACGCACCGTGACGGCATTGTCTTCAAGTGAGTCGAAATCAACGGTCACGCAGAAGGGTGTGCCGATTTCATCCTGGCGTCGGTAGCGGCGGCCGATAGCACCCGCGTCGTCGAAGTCCACACTCCAGCGCTTGCGGAGATCCGCGGCGAGGTCACGTGCCTTCGGCGAGAGATCCGCATTTCGGGAAAGCGGAAGTACGGCAACCTTCACCGGGGCCAGCCGCGGATCGAAGCGCAGCACGGTGCGGGTATCTACACCACCCTTGGCATTGGGAGCCTGGTCCTCGTCGTAGGCATCGAGCAGGAATGCGAGCACTGCGCGGGTGAGCCCCGCCGCTGGCTCAATGACATACGGAGTCCAGCGCTCATCGGCCTCTTGATCAAAGAAGGACAAGTCCGTACCGGAATGCTCGCCGTGGGTGGTGAGATCGAAGTCCGTTCTATTGGCAATGCCCTCGAGTTCGGCCCATTCACTTCCTGCGAAACGGAATCGATATTCAATGTCTACGGTGCGCTTGGAATAGTGACTGAGTTTCTCCTTCGGATGCTCGAAGAAGCGCAGGTTCTCCGGATTAATCCCGAGATCCACGTACCAGTCCCAGCGATTTTGCAGCCAGTACTCGTGCCACTCTTCATCGGTTCCAGGTTTGACGAAGAATTCCATCTCCATCTGTTCGAATTCACGGGTGCGGAAGATGAAATTACCGGGGGTGATCTCATTACGGAAACTCTTGCCGGTTTGTCCGATGCCAAATGGTGGCTTCTTGCGCGCGGCATTCATTACGTTGAGGTAGTTCACGAAGATGCCCTGGGCAGTTTCCGGGCGCAGGTAGTGCACTGCGCCGGCGTCTTCCACCGGACCCACGGTGGTGCGCAGCATGCCGTTGAAATCCTTAGGCTCGGTGAACTCGCCCTTCGTCCCGCAGTTGGTGCACGTGATGTCGGCCAAACCATTGGGTGGCTCCGCCCCGTGCTTCTCAGCGAATGAATCGATCAATTGATCAGCGCGCCAACGTTTGTGACACTTCTTGCACTCGGTCAACGGATCAACAAAGGCGTTGACGTGTCCTGAAGCCTCCCAAACCTGCGGAGCCAGAATGATTGAAGAGTCGATACCGACCACGTCATCGCGCCCGCGGACCATGTGCTGCCACCACTGACGACGAACGTTCTCCTTGAGCTCAACCCCGTTCGGGCCGTAATCCCAAGCGGAACGAGTGCCGCCATAGATCTCAGATGAAGGGAAAACGAATCCCCTGCGCTTACAGAGATTGACAACAGCATCGACGCGATCGGCGGCCACTATGCGCTCCATTCTTCGAAGCGCACGTGCGCTCCACTCCGGCTGGGTGTCGGCGGACGCGCAGAGTCTAGGACACGGCACAATGCCGCTATGTCCGCCGTGGGTCGGCTCATCGGATTCGGCCACCTCGCCGAATTCGACTTCTCGCGTTTCGACACCCGCGATGTCATCCGAATCTCCGCGGTGGCCACAATCGTGACTGCGATCCCGGTTGCCATGGGTGACCCCACGGCCGCGATTTCGCTGTCGATCGGTGCCGTCTTCACCGGGGTTGCCGAGGCCGGACTGCCCTACGGCTACCGCTGGCGCACGATGCTATGGACCGCCCTGTGGTTGATGGTCGGAGTCTTCGTCGGCTCAACGGTTTCCGATCACATCGTGGCGGCGATCGCGATAAGCATCCCCTTCGCATTTATCGCAGGTGCAGTCGGCTATCGGGGTCCCCGCGCGGCCGTGGCCGGACTGCTCTCCCTCGTGGTGCTCACCATTTACTCAGGGACTCCCGTCCCCCTCTACGACGCGTTCACCAATTCAGCCCTGATGGGTCTGGGGGGTCTCGCGCAGGTAGCAGTCGCTGTCATTGCCTCCATTGCGCTCGGTCGCCATCGCATCCCAACAACGCGCGAGCAGCCACCGCCGTGGCGCTCACTCCTCACTGTTAAGCGCAACTTCCTCATCCATGGCGTTCGCCTTGCCGTGGTCATTGGCGTGGCAACAGCCATCTCAGAAGCAATCACCTGGCCGCATCAATATTGGCTACCGATGACGGTTGCCTGGATGAGCAAGCCCGATCGCGATGGCACCGTGGTGCGGGTGATCCACCGAGTGGCCGGAACGATCCTCGGCGTGATCATCATCGCCGGAGTGGACTACGTGTTCTCCCCCGGTCTCTGGGGCTTCTTCGCGATGAGCATGATCGGCGCTTCAATTGCCGTCTCATTTATTTGGGTGCACTACGCCAGCGCCGTTGTTGGCGTGACGATCTGGGTCATTGGACTATTCGCCCTGCTATCTGATCCGGTAGCTGAATCCCTCATCTTGCGTATCGTGCTGACATTAGGTGCTGCGGCCTTGGTGATACTAGGAGCGCTGATCCACCTGCCGCATTCGCGCTCATCTACCCAGTAGCGTTCCATCCATGACCCCCCGAGGCTGGTTTCTGCTGATCGCGCTTGGCCTCATCTGGGGTATTCCATACCTGCTGATCAAGGTTGCCGTGGAGTACTTCTCCCCACCTACGCTCGTCTTCCTCCGTGTGGCATTGGCCGCAGCGGTCTTGCTACCCGTTGTGCTGGCCAAGGGGCAATGGAGGCAGTTGCGCGGGCACTGGCGTTGGGTTCTGGTCTTCGCCCTGGTTGAGATGGCCTTCACCTGGATGGCCTTGAACTGGGCTGAACAGTCCATCACCAGTTCACTCGCGGCACTCATCATTGCTCTCGTTCCCGCGGTCACCGCGATCATCGCGCGAATCGTTGGGGTTGATGATCGATGGAACGCTGGCCGAATTATTGGCTTGATCGTGGGCTTTATCGGCGTTGGGGTCCTCGTGGGATTTGACCTACACGCGGGCAACGCCCTCGCCATAGCCGCGATGCTCGTGGTGGTCATCGGCTATTCGATGGGTCCACTCATTGTGGATCTCAAGCTTTCTGACTTGCCGAGTCTGGCGGTCATCGCAGGTGCCATGGTTATCAACACGGTGATCTTCGCGCCTTTCGCGGTACTGAACTGGCCCGAAGTGAACCCGCCAGTAAGTGCGTGGGCGGCTGTAGTCATTTTGGGCCTTGTGTGTTCGGCACTGGCCTTCATCACATTCTTCGCGCTCATCGCCGAGGTGGGACCATCGCGAACCACCCTTATCACTTACATCAATCCTGTTGTTGCTGTTGTCCTTGGCGTGCTTGTTCTCGCTGAACCATTGACTTTCGGCCTACTCATAGGTCTGCCGTTGATTCTCGTTGGCTCATATTTGGCCACGCGCAAGGCTCCTGCTCTCGAAAGTGAGCCGCACGCGTAAAGCTACGTCTCGCTGCCAACCCCATGATGAACGCGGAAAAGGTTGTCGGGGTCATACTTTCGTTTGATTCTCAGCAGCCGCGGATAGTTGACTCCCCACTGCGCCTCCTGCCAATCGGGCAGGAAGTAGTCCGCTTCAGTTGAATAGCAACCGGAATTCGGGGTTGCACTCGAAATGATCCCCATGGCTTCATTGACGTCTCGGCTCAATTCACGAGCATCCACCGCGCTGGGCTCCTTGCCGGGAACGCCCGGGTATTTGTATTGCTGTGCTGATGCCATGATCACCAGTGCTGCAGCTGCAAAGCACTGTGGGTTTAGTGCAGTGCGCTCATCGCGAGCGCGTGCTTCAGGGTGTTCCCCGGAAAGGCCCTTATTGATCTGAAAGATGAAGGGACGCAGACGTGAAGCGCGAAAGAATGCTTCTGCGAGCTCAGCTGGTCGATCACGAAGCACGCTCGTGGCTATCCACCGTGACTGATAGCTATTCCAATAGGCACCCACCTCGCCCTGATTGCCGGTGAACCAAAACTGGTGCTCAGGAGCACCGGGACGCGGATCCCGAGTGATGAAATCAGGATCGTGTTCATCCCAAAAATCAGGGTTCCAGAGGTTTTCAAATGCGAGAAAGTCAATTCGCGGAGCTACCGTGAATTTATCGGGCTGGGCCCTTAGGTCTCCGAGAAGAAGTTCAAGGTACGCGCGGGCCTCGGCTTCTGGTAAATCAAGGAAGGTGAGCCGGAAGCCAAGCGAATTGTCCGGTCCGAATGCCACAGACTCACCCCAGTGCCAGTTGTCCAAGGCAACGGGATACCAACGCAGGAACGCATCAATGAGCTCTCGGTAGGCGGCTTCCGAATGCGCCTGAACGTGACCGGTGATGATGCCGACCGTGGCCGGGATGGGATGCGTTCGCAAAGTGACCCGGCTGACGATTCCGTAGGTACTCCCACCACCGCCTCGGATGGCGAAGAAGAGGTCGGGTTCACTGAATTCATTGACCGTGCGCACGCGACCATCGGCAGTCACTATCTCGGCTTGCACAATGCCGCCAGATCCAGTGCCGAATCGCTTGGAGAATGGGCCAAAGCCACTTCCAAACGTGAAACCCCCGCAGGCTCCCACGCTGGTGCAGCCGCCTCCGGCAACCAAACGACCAGCCAAGGTGGCTGCACGATAGGCCTCAAGCCATCGGGTGCCGGCTTCCACCGTCATCGCATGAATCCCTGGGGTGCCAGGTGGAGCTCCCTGAGGAACAAAGGAATCATGAATGGTGATCTCGCGCATGTCATGCGTCCACACCAAGAGTGAATCAGCCGCGCAGTTGCGTCCGAGGTAATCGTGGCCCGTGCCCTTGACCACCAACTTGACCCGGTTGGCGCGGGCAAAATTCACCGCGGCAACGATGTCTGACGTACTCTGGGCCCGGACTGCGTAAGGGGATGCGACGGCCGTCCACGCCCCAAACCAGCCGGTGGACTGGAGTGCCCCCGGTTGTTCCTCGTTCCAGAATGGGTTCTTCAGGAGCTCGAAGGTTTCACTCGTCGCATCAACCCACGGAAGCCGTGGCCGGATCAGGCGGCCACCCACCTGCCGATCGAGTCGAGCCCACGTTCGTGGGGATGGCCATGGACCACGTGGCTGAGCGTTCGCCGTGGGAGGAGTGCCTACAGCCAGCGCGGCAAGGGCAGCGGAACCCAACAACGTGCGTCTAGTCATATGTGTCATAACTAGCACCGTAGTAGCACCTGGTGAAGCGCACGGTTGGTTGAGTAAATACGGGCAAGTTACCGCCCATAAACGGACCACGCGCACGGCGCATGAGTGATGAATACACGCGAAGGAACAATTAGTGGCTATTCCGGTGATCGTTCATTGAGATCTGTTCCAGTTACTAGACTCTGGCTGTGTTTTTCGGTTTCTTCGCCTATCAACTTCCGCTCTGGGCCTGCATCGTGGTGGCACTCCTCCCGCCGCTGGTGGTTGCAGTCATTTTCAGATTATTGGCTAAGCCGAAGAATGCTGCCGATGTGGATTCGGCCTCGAATGACCGCTACGGCCGCGTAATTGCTCTGTTGTCGACAGCCTTCGTATTCACCGTAACTTTCTCGACAACAAACGTCTGGACCCAGGATTCCGATATCTACAGCAGGGCCAACCAACTTACCCAAACAACGCTGGCGATCACTCAAGAGATTGCTCATGCTGATCCAAGTCAAGCGGATGAATCCAATTCTCAGTTGGTTCAGATGATGAACGCGCTCCCCTTTGATGTGACGGTGGTGAGTATCCAAGCGTCGGATGAGTCCATCGAACAAATGCGGGAGTTTCAGGCCTGGGCTTCATCGGTGAACCTCGGCGAAAATGAGCGCCGATTCGTCGACTCGCTCCTCGGGGAATTGAATAAGGATTATCGGGCGTGGCTGACGGCATTGAATGCGCCCGGAGTACCAGATGTGATGTGGATTCTCATTGCCACCCTGGGCTTCATGTTGATCGCCGCGGTGGCAATGCTGCCGCGAGGCCCCAATAGTCGGTCGGAGACAACTCTGCTCTTTGCGTTCGCCTTCATTGTTGGTGTTATGCAGATTCCCCTATGGGTGCTGAACAGTATGGGGTTCACCAGCGTGCTCACCGAATCAGTCTTTGGGCAATTTACAAATGCCGCACCGCCCATCGATCGGCTGGCCTTCGGCCTGGCGCTAACCGCCGGCCTAGGCATTACCTTTTGGGCGCTCCTGCGCCTTATTGCAAGGGTTCGAAGAAAGTCTGGCCCACCACTCGAAGGTGATTAGGCGGGTCTGACCGTCAATTACGCCGATGATGAATCATGGCGAACCTTCACGTCGGAAAGTGGAGCTGAGGGGACTCGAACCCCTGACCCCCTCCATGCCATGGAGGTGCGCTACCAGCTGCGCTACAGCCCCGAATTGCGGGAAGCGGAAGCATACCCGATGAGCGTGCGGGAGATTGGTGCTACCTGTCGTCGGCAAGAACGGGCTGCGGAAGCGAACCTGCGTTGTATTCGACGAGGCGCCAGCGCGGCCCGAATGGGGAAACGTCTTCACGGAGAATGGACCAGGAGCAATTGCTCATCACTCCGAGGGCACCCCAATTTTCGGTGGGTAATTCGAGAAGGGCAGCGATTGCGGCACGCGCTGCACCACCATGGGTAGCCACCACCAAGGTTCCACCCTCGGGAATTGCTTCTAGGGCGTCATTGATTCCAGCCACCATTCGTTGCGCTACTTCAATGCGACTTTCACCACCTCCCGGGCGCACCGTGGAATCTGCGGACCAGCGGAGTAATTCCTCTCCGTACCTCTCCACCAGGATTGGCCGCTCAAGGCCCTCCCACTCACCGGCGTAGGTCTCACGCAACCGGGGATCGGTGGTGAGCGGTAGATCGACAAGGTCAGCCAAGGTGCGAGCCGTGGCTGTGGCACGTTGCAGATCCGATGCCACGATTGCATCAGGTGTGAGGTACTGCAGGAATTGCGCGGCTGAACGCGCCTGTTCGATCCCCACTTCGTCCAGTGGGATATCTGTTTGGCCCTGAAAGCGTTGCTGCGCATTCCATTCCGTTCGGCCATGACGCCAGAGAACGAGGCGCCGATTCACTCGGACCTGTCCTCAGGGTGGCTTCGACCGGAGGTGATTGAGGGAGGAAGTGGAATCACTGGGCAGTCTTTCCACAAACGCTCAATCGCATAGTGGATACGCTCTTCAGCGAGTTGCACGTGCACAACAACGTCTCCGAAATCGAGGAGCACCCAGCGGCTCTCCTTCTCCCCTTCCCGGCGCAGCGGCTTTTCCCCCAACGCATGGAGCTTCTCCTCCACCGCATCAACGATCGCTCTCACTTGGCGCTCATTTGCCGCAGAGCACAACACAAATGCATCCGTAATCACTAATTGATCACTCACATCAAGGATCACGATGTCCTCTGCGAGCTTGTCGGATGCCGCCTCAGCAGCGGCAAGGGCGGCCGATGTGGCTTCTGGGCTAGCGGTCACGCGATCTCCTCATGTCGGTACAAGTGGTGCTTATCGATCCACAGCGCTACCCCTTCCGGAACGAGGTAGTCAATGGGGGCGCCCGAGTGAACACGGTTTCGAATGTCAGAACTCGAAATGGCAAGTGCTGGAATTTCCACCAGGTTGACCGAGCCCGACGGCAGGCCAGTATCCGTGAGCGTATGACCCGGACGCGTGACTCCCACCAGGTGGGCACGCTCGAAAATCTCCTGCGGATCCCGCCAACTGAGAATTTCAGCCAGAGCATCCGCACCGGTGATGAAGTACCAGTCTGCAGTGTCATCGGGATAGTCCGTGGCGAATTGCTCGTGCAGGTCTGTCAGTGTTTCCACGGTGTATGTGGGGCCAGCGCGATCAATATCCACCCGAGATACCTCGAAACGCGGATCAGCCGCGGTCGCGATGACGGTCATCAAGTAGCGATTTTCTGCAGAAGCTAGATCCCCCGTTGATTTGTGCCAGGGCTGACCGGTGGGCGTGAAGATCACCCGCTCGAGGGAGAAGTGATGCGCTACCTCAGATGCGGCCACCAAGTGGCCATGGTGAATGGGGTTGAAAGTGCCGCCCATCACTCCGATGCGGTGGTGCATCGTGACGGACTAGCGATCGACGTTGAGCATCAAGGTGATGACGAGAAGCGCTCCGAGGACGCCGAAGGCGAAGAGCCCAAAGACATAAGCGGGCACGGTGCCCCCATGGGTGGCGGCCTCGTTGGCCATCTCAGCGGCTGCAGCAAAGTTCATGAGCGCAGCCTACCGCTATGAGCGGATATGACCATCCCCGGTGACGATGAAAGTGGTGGTGGTCAACTCGGTGAGACCCATGGGTCCGCGGGCATGCAATTTTTGGGTTGAGATGCCGATTTCGGCTCCGAAGCCAAACTCCCCGCCATCGGTAAACCGGGTCGATGCGTTCACCATCACTGCGGCGGAATCAACATTGGAAATGAAGTACTGCACAGCTGACTGAGAGTCCGAGACGATTGCTTCCGTGTGCTGGGATGACCATCGCTGGATGTGAGCGATTGCATCGTCGATGGAATCTACGATGCCCGCTGCGATATCCAGGGAGTAATACTCCGCAGACCAATCTTCATCCGTCACATCCGCGAATTCGATCCCCGCTTGGGTTGCATGGAGGGCAAAGCGGGAATCCCCATGGATGGTGACGCCAGCCTCTTTCAGCGCATCAAGTAATTGAGGGAGAAATGCATCGGCAATCTCGGAATGCACAAGGAGGGTTTCCGCGGCATTGCACACGCTCACGCGCTGAGCCTTGCTATTCAGCACGATGGCAACGGCCTTATCTATGTCCGCATCCTTATCCACGTAGACGTGACAGTTACCCACGCCTGTCTCGATCACCGGGACGGTGGAGTTCTGCACAACGTTTTGGATCAGGGAGGCTCCGCCCCTGGGAATGAGAACATCGACAAACCCCCGCGCTGTCATCAGGTGTTTCACCGAATCATGCGTATCACCAGGCACGAGTTGAATGGCGTCTGCTGGCAGGCCTACGGCGATCAGCGCCTCGCGCATTACGTCTGTAAGGACGCGATTACTCGCGGCGGCCGATGAGGATCCACGTAGGAGCGCAGCATTACCTGATTTGAGGCACAGCCCTGCTGCGTCCACGGTGACATTCGGGCGAGCCTCGTAGATCATGCCCACAACACCGAGTGGCACGCGCACCTGACGAATCTGCAAGCCATTAGGCAATGTATAGCCACGGATCACTTCACCCACGGGATCTGGAAGGGCGGCAACGTCACGAAGGGCGTGCGCAATGGCGGTGATTCGAGCCGGGTTCAGGGTGAGACGATCAATGATCGCCGGCGATGTGCCACTTTCCGTTGCTCGCGCAACATCCTCAGAGTTAGCGGCCACGATTCGTGCGGAATTTGCCTCCAGGGCATCAGCGAGTGCCTCCAGAGCACCGTCCTTCGCATTACGCGTGAGAGTGCGCAGCGTGCGTGA
>JBJOIE010000245.1:0-3397 GCA_046047295.1 Actinomycetota bacterium
AGGAAGTCTTCAAAATTGAGGGCAATCCCGCGCACCCAGGATCACGTGGACGCAACTGTGCCAAGGGCCCAGCTACTGCAAATCAGACCTCGGATCCCGAGCGCATTCTGTATCCGCTTAAGCGCGTTGGTCCACGTGGCAGTGCGCAGTTCGAACGTGTTTCCTGGGATGACGTGCTCGATGATCTTGGTGGTCGCATTCGCAAGGCCATTCAGGAAGAGCGTCGCAACGAGATCATGTATCACGTGGGGCGTCACGGTGAAGACGGCTTCATCGAGCGAGTCCTCCTCACCTGGGGTGTAGACGGCAACAACACGCACACCAACATCTGCTCAGGTGGTGCGCGATTCGGTTACTCCATGTGGGGTGGCTACGACCGTCCATCACCCGATCACGCAAATGCCAACGTGATCCTGTTGCTGTCCAGTCACCTCGAAGCTGGCCACTACTTCAACCCGCACGCCCAGCGCATCATGGATGCCAAGGTTCGCGGCAACGCGAAAATGGTTGTAGTAGATCCGCGCCTGTCTAACACGGCGTCCCACGCTGATGAGTGGGTAGCACCGTGGCCCGGCACCGAGGCCGCGCTTCTCCTCGCCATCGCTGCCTACATCCTGCGCACCGATCAGGTGGCTTGGGATTACATCCAACGCTGGGTCAACTGGCAGACCTACATGGAGAACGTGCATCCTGGTTCCGATGCCAAGGATTTCGAAGCCTTCAAGAAGGCACTCACCGAGGACTACCAGCAGTACACCTTTGAACGCGCCGCCGAAGAATGCCGCGTACCCCTGGATCAGGTGGAACGCGTTGCCAAGATCGTGGCGGGCTGCCAAGGCAAACTCGCTGCCCACACCTGGCGCTCGGCAACGGCGGGTAACCGCGGCGGCTGGGCGGTGGCTCGGGCACTGTTCTTCCTCACCGTGCTGACGGGCTCCATTGGTTCCAAGGGTGGTACTAGCCCCAACGGCTGGAACAAGATCATTCCGCACGGTCCCGATATGCCCGGTGGTCACAACTCCTGGAATGAACTGCTCTGGCCATCGGAGTTCCCGATGTCAACCAATGAGCTTTCAATCCTGTTGCCACACTTCCTGCTTGATGGTCGCGGCAAGATCGATACGTATTTCTCCCGCGTCTACAACCCGGTCTGGACCAATCCTGATGGCTTCAGTTGGATCGAAGCATTGTCGGATGAGGACCTGGTGGGTTGCCATGTCGCGATGACTCCCACCTGGAATGAGACCGCGGTGTGGGCTGATTATGTGCTGCCCTTCGGTCACAGCACCGAGCGTCATGACACTCAGTCCTATGAGCAATACGCAGGCAAGTGGCTGGGCTTCCGCCAGCCTGTTCGCCGCGTTGCCCTTGAGAAGATGGGTGAAAAGATCTCCGACACCCGCGATACCAATCCCGGTGAAGTGTGGGAAGAGGTGGAGTTCTGGTTCGAGCTCTCCTGGCGTATTGATCCCGATGGCTCACTGGGTATTCGCAAGTTCTTCGAAGCGCCAGGGCGTCCGGGCGAGAAGATCACCGTGGACGATTATTACGGGTACATCTTCGATAACAACGTCCCCGGGCTGCCCGAGAAGGCCGCCGAGTTGGGGCTTACTCCGCTGGAGTTCATGCGTAAATACGGAGCTTTCCAGGTGGCCGATGGCCTCTACCGTCAGGATGAGCGTCCACTCACTCCAGCTGAACTCGATGGTGCAGTTGCTGATGAAAACGGCGTGCTGCGCAAGCCGATCACCCCGGAAACGCAAAAGCCACTGGTGGGTGAGCCCGGTGCCGTGGGAGTCCGTCTCGAAGATGGTTCTGAGGTTGCGGGCTGGCTCACACCCTCGCGCAAACTGGAGTTGTACTCCACCTCCATGCGCGACTTCGGTTGGGGCGAGGTTGCCACACCCACGTATATCGAATCGCATGTACATCACAGTGATATCGATGCGGCGAAGAATGAGATGTTGCTGGTCCCGACCTTCCGCCTCCCCACGCTTATCCATACGCGTTCGGGAAATGCGAAGTACCTCAATGAGCTCAGCAATAAGCATCCGATGTGGATCAATCCCATTGACGCTGCGCGATTGGGACTCGAAACAGGCGACATGATCCGCGCGAATACCGAGATTGGCTACTTCGTTGCGCGCGTGTGGGTCACTGAGGGCGTGCGTCCTGGTGTCACAGCGCTGTCCCATCACATGGGCCGCTGGCGCACCACCGATGATGCGGGTTCGCGATGGGTCACGGGCAAGGTTGATGTGGGCAAGATGCCCGATGGTCGGTGGCGCTTGCGCTACAAGGAAGGTGTGCGTCCCTTCGTCAGCGATGATCCCGATTCAATGCGCATCAATTGGGAGGATCCGGGTGTCCATCAGAACCTGGCCTTCCCGGTTCACCCGGATACCTGGTCAGGTATGCACTGCTGGCACCAGAAGATCACCATCGAGCGAGCGCATGAGGAAGACAAGTACGGCGATGTGGTGGTGGACACCGCGAAGTCCCGAGAGGTCTACCGCAAGTGGATGGCGATGACCAAGCCTGGGCCCAATGCCGAAGGTTTGCGCAGGCCGGTGTTCATGATGCGCCCGGTGATGCCGCAGATTCAGGCCTATTACGTCAGCGATGCTCTTCCGCAGAACTAATTAAGCGCGTGATGTCGACCCTCGCACGGTGAGTGCGAGGGTCGCATCATGATCAGAGCCTGAAGCCTTTGGGTCAGAGATTTGCGCGAAGACCTGCTCGGCGGCAATTCGTCCCATCTCGATGAGGGGCTGGGTGATCGTGGTGAGGTTCACCAGGGGGAGTGCCCCCAGAGCGAGACCGTCATAGCCCATCAATGCGATGTCTTCAGGAACGCGCACACCTGCCGTAGCGAATGCACCCAGTGCACCAATCGCGGTGACATCGTTCGCTGCGAATACGGCCGTGGGTCGTGGATTCAATTCGAGAATCTGCTGGGCTGCGCGTTGTCCGCCTCGTTCGGTGAAGTCACCCTCGATAAGGAGTGGCTTGAGCCCTGCCGCCTGCATGGCAGCTGCGTAGCCAGCGGCGCGGTCCTGGGCAATGCGCGTCTGTCCACCCGTGATGTGAGCGATGTTCACGTGCCCAATGTCAATGAGGTGTTGCGTTGCCAGCTGACCGCCGAATACGTCATTTCCGCTGACGGTATTGAGATCTGGACCCGTGAAATCGCGCCGGGTCACCACCACGGTTGGGCACTCTCGAGCAAGTCGGTGCATGGTTGCCTCATCGAGACGGTGTGCGATGAGGATCAGGCCTTCCACCTGGAATTCCAGGAGTTTGGTGAGCTCTGCAATTTCAAGTGCGGGATCAGCGTTACCCGAAACCAACATCATGTTGTAGTCGTGTTCCTGCACAACGGTGCGCACTCCGTCGA
>JBJOIE010000246.1:0-6898 GCA_046047295.1 Actinomycetota bacterium
CAGGTGAACGAGATCAGCATAATCGTCTTGCCCGGTTTTGAGGCCGCTTGATCTGAATTGGACTACAAGGCCTAGCCGACTAGCTGACCCCAGAGCAGGCGTAAAAGGAGCCCGCCAGCAATCACCAGAAACACCACACGGACGTACTTGTTCCCCCACCGCAATGCCGAATGGGCGCCCAAGATCGCTCCGGCCACATTGAACACAGCCATGGTGAGACCCACCTGCCACAGAATGGCCCCGGAGATGCCAAAGACAACGATCGCCGCAATATTTGTACCGAGGTTCACGATCTTGGCCATGACCGACGCATCAAGGAACGAATAGCCAAGTCCTGCAACGAGAGCCAGAATCAAGAAGGTTCCGGTACCGGGCCCCACCAGACCGTCATAGAAACCTATGGCAACTCCGGCCACCGTGGCTAAGGCCACGTGACGTTTTCTCCCAGCCCAGCGAAGGTCCTGTTCCATGCCCAAGGAGGGTCGCAACACGATAAACAGCCACGCGAAACCCAGTGCGATGATGATGATCCACGTGATGATTTGCGGTTTCAGATTCACGGCAATGTTGGCGCCGATAGCCGCGGCAATGAAGGCGGCGATTGCCATCGGTAGCGCCGTTGCGAAATCAGGCTTGATTTTGCGCAGATACGAAGCCGTTGCAGAGAAGGTACCGAAAATGCTGGCCACTTTGTTAGTACCAAGTGCCAAAGCCGGGGCATTCGTGGGAGTGCTCAGTAGCAGGACAGGCACCTGCACCATTCCCCCGCCACCCGAAACGGCATCGATATATCCGGCGAAGAGTGCCGCGACTGCGAGAGTGATCCAGGTCAGCAGATCGAGTTCGATGATGATTCCTAGTTCACATCAAATATGACGGTGCAAAGTTCATCAACGGCCGTCCCAATTGGAATTTCTGTGCGCTCCCCGGTGGCACGATCCTTCACTTCGATCTGGCCATTCACAAGGCCCTTGCCCACGACAACGATAGTTGGGATACCTATGAGTTCCGAGTCATTGAACTTGACGCCAGGTGACACACCCCTACGGTCATCGAGTAGGACGCGAACTCCACGCGTCTCCAGATCCGCGGCGAGACGATCAGCTGCCGCAAATATTTCATCGTCCTTGCCGGCGGCCACCAGGTGCACGTCGGCGGGAGCCACCTCGCGAGGCCAGATCAAACCTCGGTCGTCATGATGCTGCTCGGCGATGGCAGCCACGGCCCGAGACACACCAATGCCATATGAGCCCATAGTGACCGTGACTAAGGAACCAGAGTCATCAAGAACCTTCAGCCCTAGCGCATCCGCATACTTGCGGCCCAGTTGAAAAATGTGTCCGATCTCGATTCCGCGGGCAATTTCCACCGAGGCACCGCAGCGGGGACACGGATCACCTTCGCGAACCTCAGCAACGTCAAGGACTCCATCAGAAGTGAAGTCACGACCGCATGTCAGTTCATAAATGTGCTGACCGGCCACGTTATTGCCGGTGATCCATCGAGAACCAACTACTACGCGTGGATCCGTGAGATAACGGATTCCCCGTTCGGCTCCAAGTGCACCTGGACCGATGTATCCCTTAATCAATTGCGGATACTTAGCGAAATCAGACTCCTCGAATGCGCGAACTTCAAGCGGATGCACGGCGGCCTCGAGCCGACGCATATCAACTTCCCTATCCCCCGGTAAGCCGATGGCAAGTGGTTGATCACCGTGTTCTCCGCCGATTAGCATCACTACCACGTTCTTGAGAGTGTCTGATGACCGCCAGGGTCGGTCATTACGTGCAAGGTCGGCACGTGCATTGGACAGCTCAACGAGGGTGTCGATGGTCGGCGTGTTCGGAGTGTCCTCCGCATGTGCGGCAGGCGCGTCAGAGATCGAAAGAGACTCGGGCGCGGCAACCTTGAATGCCTCGACATTCGCGGCATAGTCACACGCGGTGCAACGTACGAAGGTGTCTTCACCTACCGCAGTGGGCGCGAGGAATTCCTCGCTTGCCGAGCCACCCATTGCGCCAGAGACAGCAGACACGATCACATAGTCAAGTTCGAGGCGATCAAATGTTGAAATGTAGGCATCTCGGTGCGCGTTATAAGAGGCGACAAGACCCTCATCCGTGGAATCAAATGAGTAAGAATCCTTCATCACAAATTCGCGACCGCGCAAAATGCCTGCACGCGGACGTGCTTCATCTCGGTACTTCGTTTGAATTTGATAGATGCGCAGTGGTAGGTCCTTATATGAGGAGTACTCCCCCTTCACCATCAAGGTGAAGAGTTCCTCGTGGGTTGGCCCCAGTAGGTAGTCGCCCCCACGCCGATCCTTCAGCCGGAAAAGGTTGTCCCCGTACTCAGTCCAACGCCCCGTTGCCTCATAGGGCTCACGTGGAATGAGGGCCGGAAAATGCACCTCTTGGAAACCTGCGGCATCCATCTCCGCGCGAACGATCGCTTCTACGTTGCGATAAACCCGATAGCCCAACGGCAGCCAGCTAAAGATTCCAGGTGCCACTCGGCGGACGTAGCCCGCTCGGACGAGTAGCCGATGGCTCGGCACCTCAGCATCGGCCGGGTCATCGCGCAGCGTCCGCAAGAACAAGTTCGACATCCGCAGGATCATGTGCGCACCCTATTGCGTATGCCTGGGTGCCACGTGGTGCACGAGCTGCCCTGCTTGGACCAGGTCAGCTAAATGAGGACCGTGGCGAACTCGCCCACCCGAGTGAAACCGACCCGCTCGTAGCACAGGCGCGCAGCTACGTTGTAGTGATTCACGTACAGGCTTACCGTTGGGGCGATCCGCGAGCGCACCAGATTTACGAGTGCAGCCATGCCCGAAGTGGCCAGACCTTGGCGCCGCAAATGTGGCGGCACCCACACCCCTTGCACCTGGGCAACGCCGTGGGCAACCGAACCAATCTCCGCTTTGAAAGCCACCTCCCCGTCGATCATCTGAAAAAATGCGTGTCCGCGATTTACGATTTCAGCAACCCTGCTGCGATAGAACGGGCCACCATTACCGTCCAGGGGCGAGACCCCGACCTCCTCGGTGAACATCGCAACACATGAGGGCAGCAAGGCGTCCAGATCCGCAGGCTCCGCCACCCGTAGATCAGGGGTAGCAGGCACTCGTGGATCACCACTGATGGCAAGTAGCGGTTGCGAAACACGAACTTCGCGAGCCGGCCCCCACGCAGGCTCGAGCCATCGCCACAGATCCAGGACCTCATCACCTGGCCCCACCAATGATGACGCACGGCGAACCATGGGGCGGAGCCGATCAGCAAGTTGCATCCGCATGAATTCATCCGTCGAAAAGGGCACTAGGTTCGCCCCGTGATAGACGCCACCGAGGAGTCGATCACCTTCGAATACTCCGAAGATTTCTCCACCCAGTCGATATGGATCGAGACCTGCCACGCCGATACGCGAGAGTAGGAAGCAATTCGCAATGGGATCTACCCGAAGCAATTCGAGTACCCGTGGCACATCTCTCCCCACGAGTGCGCGCACGGTGGACAATCGCTCAGCGGGAAGGGTCATCCTCCTACGCTGACTTCGGGTGCGCCACTCCCACTTTCCATACTCTCGGCGATTTTCATCGCCTGCTCGATGAGGGTCTCCACGATCTGCGATTCCGGAACAGTGGCAATCACTTCACCCTTGACGAAGATCTGCCCTTTGCCGTTTCCGGAAGCAACACCGAGGTCTGCCTCCCGAGCCTCACCTGGGCCATTCACCACACAACCCATTACGGCCACTCGAAGTGGCACCTCAAGGCCCTCGAGCCCTGCGGTGACTTGTTCGGCGAGGGTGTACACGTCCACCTGCGCACGTCCACAGGAGGGGCACGAAACGATTTCCAACCCGCGCTGGCGAAGGTTCAGTGATTCCAGGATGGCGATGCCAACCTTGACTTCCTCCACCGGTGGCGCGGACAGGGAAACCCGGATGGTGTCGCCGATGCCGCGGGAAAGTAGTCCCCCGAATGCCACCGCAGACTTAATAGTGCCCTGGAAAGTTGGCCCCGCCTCCGTCACACCGAGGTGTAGGGGGTAATCACAGGCCTCAGCCAATTGCATGTAGGCCTTCATCATCACAACAGGATCGTGGTGCTTGACAGAGATCTTGATGTCTTTGAAACCGTGTTCTTCAAATAGCGATGCTTCCCAGAGTGCTGACTCCACTAGGGCTTCAGGAGTGGCCTTGCCATACTTTTCGAGAAGTCGCTTATCCAGGGATCCGGCATTCACACCAATTCGAATGGGTGTTCCGCAATCAGCAGCAGCGCGAGCAATCTCACCAACTTTGTCATCAAATGCCTTGATGTTCCCCGGATTCACGCGCACACCTGCGCAACCTGCGTCTAGTGCAGCGAATACGTATTTGGGCTGGAAGTGGATATCTGCGATGACAGGAATCCCAGACTTCTTCGCAATGATCGGTAGCGCATCAGCGTCATCCTGCGAGGGCACCGCTACCCGAACCACCTGACAACCCGATGCTGTCAACTCTGCGATTTGCTGAAGGGTGGAATTCACATCAGCCGTCAAGGTGGTAGCCATGGATTGCACGCTGACTGGCGCATCGCCCCCGACGTACACCGGATGCTTGTCATGACGCAGAAGAATTTGGCGGGTTTTGCGGCGTGGAGCCACTACCGGAGGTGGGCCAGAGGGGATCCCAAGGTCAATGCTCACGAGTCCATTATGGCTGCACGCGGCCCCTGCAGCCCGCCCACTGTTGCGCGCGTGGGGGAACCAGGCTTGATGCCGAAGCTTGATTCAGAAGGGGGACTGAACTCAGCCGAGGGTGATCGGCTTGACCAGGTCCGCCCAGATCACCACAAGGCCAACGGCAAGCAAGACTCCGGCAACGACATAGGCAACGGGGAGCAGTTTCGCGGTATCCACCGGACCGGGATCGGGCTTGCCACGCACCTTCGCCACCTGGCGCTTGAGCCCTTCATAGAGCGCTCCAGCAGCGTGCCCTCCGTCAAGGGGTAGAACCGGGAGCAGGTTAAACAGGAAGAGGAAAAGGTTCAAAGAGGCGAGCAGGCCGAGAAAGGTAGCCACCCGGGTCTGCCAACTCGTTTCGAGTGCAGCAATTTCCCCTCCCAACCGCGAGGCACCTACCACGCTCACCGGGCTTTCAAGATCACGTTCACCGCCGCCGATGAGGGTGTTCGTGACCAACTCGTAGAAACGAATCGGCAACGTAATGAGTGCTCCCACAGAGGCCTTGGTGATATCCCACATGTAGACCGGCACAGCGCTCAGGGGTTGGGACACAGATTCGAATTCCGGACTGACTCCGAGGAAACCCACTCGCTCGACCGCACCCGTGGCCTCTCCTTTTTCATCCAGGATCGGCCGCTGCACATCCGCCACCACCAGGGGTAGGGCGAGTTGCTCACCGTTTCGATCCACCACCACCGTTGTAGAAGCACCGGGATTTGCGCGGATCCACGCCGTCAAGTCCTCCCAGGATTCAGACGAGACGGGACCGACACCGAGGACCCTGTCGCCGGGCTGCAGACCTGCCGCAGCTGCCGGCGTTTGAGCACTGGTGCTGGGACATTCACCCGAAGGCAACGGCGCAACAGATGCTGCTTGCGCGGTTGGCGCACACTGCACCACCGTGCCCACGGCATTTGTGGGGGCGGGTAGTCCAATCCCGACCAGCATGAGCGTGAATAGAAGAATGGCGAGGACTAGATTCATTAATGGACCGCCGAGCATGATGATCAAGCGCTGGTGCACAGGCAACTTGTAAAACACTCGGTTTTCGTCGCCTGGCCCCACTTCCTCAAGCGAATGCTGGCGGGCTTGGGCAATCAACGCCGCAAACCTGCCGGTGGTCATCGATCTGGCGGTGCCCTCCGGATCATTCTTGCCTGGAGGCAGCATGCCGATCATCCGGATATAGCCACCCACGGGGAAGGCTTTGATGCCATAGCGCGTCTCACC
The DNA here is from genome assembly GCA_046047295.1 of Actinomycetota bacterium. Taxonomy (GTDB): domain Bacteria; phylum Actinomycetota; class Actinomycetes; order S36-B12; family S36-B12; genus VGCC01. The sequence goes on from JBJOIE010000246.1 coordinate 5,976, forward strand.
GCGCACTTTGGACCACACCGTGGGGCCAAACCCGACCATGTAATCCGTGACACGGACACCGAATTTCTTCGCGGGAATCAGGTGACCAATTTCATGTAAGGCGATGGAAGCGCCAATCAACAGCACAAAGAGCGCAATACCAACGAACTCCAAGCCCATGGTTCCATTCTCCCCGATCCGACTGACTTCTGACGCCCTAGAAGGATCCTGGGATCCACACCACGGTGACTACTTCGCGCGCCCGTCCCCGTTGGTAATCGCCTCAGCCTTCGCACGAGCCCACACATCTGCGGCCAAAACCGAGTCAAGGGTCAGCTCAGAGCCTGATGTCCAGCCCAAATCTAGATGCTCATGGACGACTTCAGCAACGGTGGACACGATCCCGGTGAACGGCAATCGACCATCCAGAAACTCCGTAACGCAGACTTCATTGGCTGCATTGAGAACCGCCGGAGCCGTGCCACCTGCTGTACCGGCGAGCCGAGCAAGGGCTACTGCGGGGAAGGCCTCCTCATCGAGTGGATGAAACTCCCAGGTGATGGATGTGTCCCACGAACAAGCTGGTGCCACACCTTCAATTCGATGGGGCCAATCCAGACCGAGTGCGATCGGCAATCTCATATCCGGGGGCGACGCCTGCGCAATTGTGGATCCGTCTATGTACTCAACCATCGAATGCACCACAGATTGCGGATGTACCACCACCGCGATGTCGTCGAAACCAAAATCAAACAGTAAGTGAGCTTCAATGACTTCCAGCCCCTTGTTCATCAGGGTTGCGGAATTAATTGTGACCAGAGGCCCCATGTTCCAGGTGGGGTGTGCCAGAGCCTGCTCAGGGCTGACAGCCCCGAGTTGCTCGGCACTCCAGCCACGGAAGGGCCCACCCGATGCCGTCAATATCAACCTTCGTACCTCAGCGC
>JBJOIE010000247.1:0-7950 GCA_046047295.1 Actinomycetota bacterium
ATGCGTTTTGCGAGGGCTCCTTCAACGCAGCCCCATGCGATGGCCACCGCGCTGCCACGGCTAGGGGTGATAGGAACGATCACTGCGTCAGCAGTTGTGGTGGAAAGGGAAGCCGCGGAAAGGGTGAGCGTTGTCATGCTCGCAGGTTAGCCACTCGGGGTGCCGCACGCAGCCGGGCCTACTAGCGTCAGGGCATGTCCAATCTCCAGAAGACCGCACTCTTTCCGGCACATGAGGCCGCTGGTGCCAAGTTCGCCGATTTCGGTGGCTGGGATATGCCCATCGAATACGTAGGAACGGTTGCCGAGCACACTGCGGTGCGCGAATCCGTTGGTCTCTTCGATGTCTCTCACATGGGCAAGGTGGCGGTGTTCGGACCCGGGGCAACACGATTTGTGAATTCCGTCGTGGTGAATGATCTTGATCGCATCGGACCTGGCCAAGCACAGTATTCGATGCTCTGCGCCGAGGACGGCGGGATCATTGACGATCTCATCATCTACAAGTGGAATGACGATGGTGTTTACATCATTCCGAATGCTGCTAACTCGAGTGTGGTGGTCAGCGTGCTTCGCGAGCTCGTACCGGCGGGAGTGACTATTGATGACCAACAACTCACGCACGGAATCATCGCTGTGCAAGGTCCTGCCTCGCCAGATGTTGTGGCCGCTCTGGGGCTGCCCACGGACATGGATTACATGGCATTCGAAATGGCGAACTGGCATGACAGCCCAGTCACTGTGTGTCGATCGGGTTATACGGGTGAGAGAGGGTACGAACTGATTGCGCCCAATTCAGTTCTGCCGGAACTGTGGGTCGAACTGGCAAAGCAAGCGGCAGAACGAGGAGGTATGCCTGCTGGATTGGGTGCACGTGACACCTTGCGCACGGAAATGGGTTACCCGCTCCACGGCAATGACATTTCGGTAACAACCAATCCCGTTGAAGCGGGCTTGAACTGGGCCGTGGGTTGGGCAAAGCCGGAATTCCGTGGCCATGAAGTGATCCGTTCCGTCAAAGAGGCTGGCCCGGCTCGCAGGTTACGTGCGCTGAGGATGCTTGAGCGGGGGATACCTCGGGCACACATGCAGGTGCTCCGCAACGGTGAGGTGATCGGAGAGACCACAAGCGGTACTTATTCTCCGACCCTCAAGGCGGGAATTGCACTTGCTTATGTGCCCGCTGATGTCTCGGTAGGTGACGCCGTGGCAATTGATGTGCGCGGGAAATTAATTGGAGCGGAAGTAGTTAGCGCACCTTTTGTTCCTGCGCGAACTCGATAGCTTGGCCAAGTGCCGCCAGGTGCACAGGTACACCGATTCGCGATTCACTAGGTAGTTCCAGGTCGAGTCCACTGCTTATCCCCACACGCGCGCTGGCGGCTCGAACTGCGGGGTCAGCGGACGTGCCAGCTCCGTACCACCACGCTTTAGCGCGAATATTCATTCGATCGGCGAGCAGGGCAGCGGTCCAGGAGGTGGCGCCCTCAAGCAAGACAGGAGTTCGGCGATCCGATGCAGCAAGGAGTGCATTGGCTACGCGAGTGAGGTGCGCCGCACCGGCAGCCTGGACTAGTTCGCCGTGATCACCACGAAGTGCGTGAATGTCGGCCGCGAGATCACGGCAGATTGCAACCTGTTCCATCCACTTCGTATCTGACATGCCTGGAACCTGTGCAATCAGCACGTCAGGTTCGGCGCCAGTGAGCACGCTCGTGATTGCTCGGTAAGCAGCGGGCGCCGTATTCGGTGCAATGAGCGCCAGCAGGTTCGCGCCGGAGTCAACTGCTGCGTCGATTTCGTCGGTTCCTGAGTCACTTTCTGCAAGAAGCACAGATTGGAAGCGCACGAGCTTGCCGTCACTGTGGTGATTCCACCACTGCAGCAGATCGGTGAGCGTGGCCCCAAGCTCTGGCAGTTCGTTTAGCGCCACGAAGCCTCCGCATCAAGCTTTGACGATCCCGGTGTGAGCGTCACGGTAGCAAGGTGCCGTGCGGAGCGGATGGCGTGAATTCCACGTGGGGAGAGAAGTTGGCTTTGGTTGCCATTCTGCGCAACGTGAAGAGGATGGGCCGGCCTGCAATCGCGATGAGCGCGGCGGTCAAGGCGGCCCGGGGAATGTCAAAGCCAAGAGAGGTGACCAAGGTGAAGCGCACCCACGCCAACAGGTTCTCGCCCAGTGGCGCACCGGGTAGGAAGGCGATGCCTTCCGCGAGATTTGTGGTGAAGGGCCAGAACCATAGGTTGATCAGTAGGCCGTAGATGAAGCTGGCCACGGCGCCATACGCGGCGAGCACGGCGATCTCGCGCTTACCCCGAATTGCAGGTAGTAACCCCGCGCCGAGGCCCACCCATGAGGCCGCGAGCATTTGGAACGGCAACCAGGGGCCCACGCCGCCAGTGAGCAGTGCGGAAGCAAAGAGCCCAACGGAACCCAAGGCGAAGCCGAAACCAGGACCGAGTGCGCGCCCACCCAGGATCAGTACCACCCAGATGGGTTCCAATCCGGCGGTCCCTGCGCCGAGTGGTCGCAATACGGCAATAACAGCGGCGAGTACGCCGAGCATGGCGAGGGACTTCGCGTCAAGACCTCCCTCACGAAATGCAGTGAGAACTATCCCGAGGAGAAGGGGAATAAGGATTGCAAAGACGAGTGGTGCGTCCGTGGCATGTGCCATCGCAGCGGAATCCGGCGCCGCAATCAGCGGCCAAGCGAATGCAACAACGCCGATGGAACTCGTGAGGACGAGGAGGATGGTTGTTTTAAAGTGAAATCCGATTGCATGGACGCGGTCACTCGTATCGCACCCACTCGTATCGCACCCGCTCATCGCGCACCCGCTCATCGCGCACCCACACGGTGAACATCAGCGATCGTGATGCATTTATGCGGCGCCATGATTTTTGCAATTTGTGGCGCAAACATTGGTGAGGAAGTCACTACATCTCGCGTATGCCCATCAGTTACCACTTCTCCTTGGGCAAGAACCACAACCCGGTCGGCCAATTCCGCTGCGAGTTCCACGTCATGCGTGGCGATAACGATCGTCGTACCTCCCTGGGCCAGGGAACGGAGGTGAAGCACCAATGCGTCCTTCGTCGGGTAATCCAGTCCGCGGGTTGGCTCGTCAAGGATCAGGATGGGTGGTTGCGAAGCCATAACCAACGCGAGGACGAGCAGGAGCCTTTGCCCTTCTGAGAGATCTGCGGGGTGATCTCTTGGATTGATGCCGGGGGCCCAACTGCGGAGCAGATCAGTCGTAGTCCCTCGGGGCAACGCTGCCAACTCATCCGCCGCTTCGCATTCCCGTGACACGGTGGCGAATTCCAACACGTCTCGTGGATTGGCGGGAACGTAGCCAACGTTGCGAATTAGTTCCCTCGGGCTCCACTCGCGCGGATCGCGTCCACGAACCCGAATCGACCCCGCTGTCGGGCGCACGAGCCCGATGAGGGAATGCAGCAAGGTAGTTTTGCCGGCGCCATTTCTTCCCATCAGTGCAGTGATCTCTCCTTCACGGAATGCAAGTGAGACTCCGTTCAAGGCAATTCGCTTCCCATAGCCGGTGCTCATGCGCTGCACGTCAATTGCTACTAGCTCGCTGCCAGATTTCAGGGGAATGGGTGGGATGAATACCTCTGCTCGAAGGTCGATTGCCTGCCGGCGCGCCTCCCGAACAGTCATGGGTAGGGGTGACCAGTTCATTTCGCGCGCCAGGCGCACGGATGCAGGCGCAATTACGGAGTGCTCCATCGCTGCTCGGGGCTCTTCGATCAGTACTTGTTGTGCGCCGCCTGGAACTGTCACGATGAGGTCCGCGTACTGAAGAACACGTTCAAGCCGGTGTTCTGCGATCACAACAGTGATTCCTAGATCGTGCACCAATCGATGAAGTGCCGCGAGAACCTCTTCGGCCGCTGTGGGATCGAGGGCGGATGTGGGTTCGTCTAGGACCAGGACCCGAGGATGTGCTGCGAGTGCGGCACCAATGGCCACACGTTGCTTTTGTCCAGCTGAGAGATTGACTAGTGGTCGATTGCGTGCCTCGTGCAAGCCGAGTAGGTCAAGGGTTTCTTCCACCCGCCTACGCATTACGTCGGGAGGAATGGCCAGACACTCCATGCCGTAAGCAAGTTCGTCTTCAACGGTATCTGCCACGAATCCGCTCATCGGATCCTGCAAGACCATGCCAACGGTCTCAGCCAAATCGCGTGGATGGTGGTCTGCGGTGGACCGTCCATTGACGCGAATGCGCCCAGAAACTAGTCCACCAGTGAAATGGGGCACGAGCCCATTGATTGATTTCAGGAGGGTGGACTTGCCACCCCCGGTTGGTCCGACCACCACTGCGAATTCACCCTCAGAAATGCTGAGGTTGACGTGTGCAAGCACCGGTTCGGTTTCTGGTGTGTATCGGATGGAGACGTCTTCGAAGTTGATCATCGCATCACCATCGTGGCCGGTGGTGCTGGGATTTCTACGACTTCCTCGGACGGATAGTCAACGGGCGTTGGTGGAGCCGCCAATGCCGGCACGAGCGCCACGGCGAAGACAATCCATGCAAACCACGGAACGGTGGGCCATTGCAGCGGAATGGTGGACGGATGAAGGGCTGCTGCGAAATTCCAGTCTGCGGCGCTAAAGAGCAGGGCGGCGAATGCGCCGCTGGTTGCGATGAACCATTCTGGCGCACGCCATGGATCAGGGCGATAGCGAGTGCGCTCGGAGCTCCTGCCAGAGAGATAGAGGCCGAGTCCACCAGAGATGATCCCAAACGCGATGAGGGGTGCTCCGATGTATGCACTTGTCTGTGTGGCGATGAGCCCGTAAATGCCGATGACGAGTGCGATCAGTGCAAGCACCAAGAGTGTCGAGGCGAATTGCTGATGGGGATTATTCGTTCGCCGTCCGTACCCACGGGCGTCCATCGCGGCAGCGAGTGCGATTGATCTATCGAGAGCACCTTCAAAGACAGGGATGGCCGCACTTGCAATTCCCCGAACTCCAGCACTTGGCCTACCACGCAACCTGCGAGCCTGTTGGACGCGCTTCACATCGGTGACTAATTGAGGGGTGAAAGACACTGCGATCACCACGGAGACACCGAATTCATATACCGCTGCAGGAACACTCTTGAGCATGCGCGTGGGCGAGGCTAGACAGTTGGCGGCGCCGAAAATGATCACCAAGGTGGCAAGCCGAAGACCATCGTAGAAACCCATGACCAGTGATTCCCGCATAATCGGGCCTCCCAAGCGCACTCCGGCAAACCACTCGGGTAGAGGGATGTGCGGGAGGCTGATCAGGGTTGATGTACCGAAGGCAGGCCCAATGAGTACTTGCAGCAACATGCGCACCGCGAGGATGATCAGCGCGAGGCGAATGAAAAAGCCGAATGATCGCCCCCACTGCGTTGCCGGCTGGCGCACCGCAACCACGATCGAGGTGGCAATGATCAGGAGCAGCAGGATGAGTGGATTGCTCGTGCGCATTGCGGCAACGGCCAGTCCCAGTGCCCAAAGCCACCAGGCACCAGGGTGCACGGCGCGTGCCGTGCGATGGCTCACGTTCATCGCGCACGCCTTCGAAGTACGACAAAGATAAGAATGCCTGCGATGGCGCCGATACTGACAACGATGATCGTCGCAGCAGGTGAATCGGACTCGCCCGTATGTGAATCTTCCCCTGTGGATGGAAGGGGTGTGGTTGCGGTATTCATTCCAGCGGATTCCGGTAATGCAATTGCTGGAGCGCACTCGCCCTCGGGATAGCCATCAATGCCACAGACGAATCCGGCGTCGACCCGCAACTCGGTCACAGCAGACAAGGCGATGGCGGTCGTTGATCCCTTGGGTACGACAGCGCACGTGATCCGAGGTGCCGGTGGTACTTGGCCATCTGGTGCAGCAACAGATTCACCCGCATCGAGGAAGAAGGCCACACGTACCTGGTCTTCACCGTGCACCGCGTCAGCACATCCGCGCTCAAAGAGTTCACCAGCTTCGGTTCGCGGTGCAGCCTCAGGGGAACCTTGCTCGGTGGAAATTCCGAAGCGCCAGCCATACGCATCCCCGTCACGTGCTTCAAGGCTGGCTGGACCCACGTTCGCATAGGCCCAGGAATCCTCGCTCACCGTCCAGAAGGACCAGTATCGGTACGCGGTGTCCGCCCAGGCCGGGCTCGCACCGATCAGCCACCCCACTCCGGCGAGGAGTGTGATGGTGATGGCGCGAGCCCAGAGGGTGTGCACGTCTTGTGTCGCCTGGCGGTCACGAACTACGTACGGAATTACGCAATTCGGTCACCAGATTCACGCCACCAAAGTTCGTAGCTGATGAATTCGTGGCTTCGGCGACCATCATGAGAATGCCCAGGGCACCGGGGTTGGGTTCGCCGTCAGGGAGCGCGAAGGCGCGGGCATCGCGCTTCAGTGTGGCCGTTGCTTGAGCAACGGCGGCACTCCCCATGTCGAGTCCAATGAGTCCCAGTACTGCGGAAGCGGTGGAGTTGTAATCGAAACCAGATCCCATCGCGGACGGGATTCCTCCGGACTTCATGATTTCTTGAGCGAGATATGAAGCCACGTTCACCCATGCGGTTGAGGTACAGGTCGGATTCGTGGCGAGGTTGGCACTTGGTTGAACCGGGAACTCCGATGCCAGTGTGAGCAGGGCATCTGCAGACGCCATGCCATTTGCCGGTTGGCCTTTCTGGTATGCCAAGCCTCCGCCAGAGGTGCACTTCAGGCGGAGAGACGCCAGGTACTCCTTCGCGTTGGGCACGCGTGCGCTGCGATCCTGTGGCTGCACGGTTTCCATTGCGCGCACGGCAAGTGCCGTGGAGTTGCCATCGGATGCCCCACCTGCGTAGTAGGGAAAGCCAAAGTCATCGCCCTGGATTGTGTTGAGCCAGGAAATTGCTTTGCGGGCTTGGGTGTTCTTGCCTGCGAAGGAAAGTGCGATTGCTGCCATCGCCGTGCTGTTTGAGTCCGGCCCGGAATAGTTGACGGGGTCTGACTTGGCACATGGAATGCTGGTATCGGCGCGGTATGACTCGAATGAGCCATCCGCGCACTGCTGATTGAGCAGCCAGGTAACGCTGCCAGATGGAAGGGGTGCATCTATTGCAGTCAGTCCCATGATTGCTAGGGAATGGCGAAACACGCCGTTATAGGTGGGGTCGGTCTTGCCGAAATGGCCGGCATCGGACGCTTGCGCCGATGTAGGGAGGGCTAGCACGAGCGATGCTGCTGTGAGAGCTACCGCACCTATTCGTGGGAGCGCGCGAAGGTTGAACATGTGAGCCTTTCACGGGAGAGCGGTTCCGGAATCTGCTCCCGTGACTTCGAATGAATCATCCCCCGTGCGGTTGCATGGGGGATGAGGCTTCGGATGTCCGAGCGCTCGTCCCGTTACCTCGACGAATGGAGCCGCTCACGCCCGCCAGGTGCTCCGACTTACCTGCGAGTGCAGGCTCACGGTTGCGGGACAGCGCCGGAATTTCACCGAACTTCCCCTGGATTCGAGCGTAAGTATGAAGTTGTGTTGCTGACCTTAGTGCATGGTGGCCGGTGATTTGATGACTTAGGAATCTGAATGCAGGCTCATTGGCCCGTACACCTCGCGGCCGTCTTCGGTGAGGATGACCTGGTCAACTCCAAGATCGAGTAACTCCCGCCAGGACTCACCGATCCAGGTCTCGGCATCTGCCTGGGTGGGGAAGGTCTGTGCTGCGCACCCAGGTACGGCCGAACCATCGGCCTTTTCATAACGCCATGACCAGCTCATGACACCTCCTATGCGCGGGGATTCGGCGATTGTGTCAGTGCCGGATCGGTGGCAACCAAGTCTCCGAGGATGTAGTCGATCGAGCTGCGCACATCATCAGGCAGAGTCACGCCGGCGGCTGCCGCGTTATCGGCAATCTGCTCAGGACGTGACGCACCGACGA